>JAQSYC010000249.1 GCA_029256345.1 Clostridia bacterium
TTGGACCATTCATCGTTTGCTTTGTTATCAAAGTATTCCCAGACAGGGGCAGAGACAATGTAATCCCTTCCAAAAACATTCATGATATCGGCTAAGGCATTTTTTACCACTGTTATGTCATGAATGGTTTGATGCCAGTTTCTTCTAAGGCCAAATTTATTACAAAAATCATTGCCGCCCACTCTGATATTAAGAACATAAGGCCTAATACTTTCAAGGCTTGCCTTGAGTTTTGTTAGTGTGCTGCTTCTTGTTTCAATATCTATAATACTTGTACTCTCTAATATAGGCATAATATACAGCTTGCTGCCGCTTCTTGTGCTATTCATTTTCTCTATTATGTCTTTATAGCTCTCCACATTGGACAAATCAAACTTAGGCAAGATAAACCCCGTAACTACTGAGCAGGTATCTTGCAGCCTTGGGTACAATTTCTCCATCTGCTGGGGCGTTCTTATCCTGATAAAAACAAGTGGCATCTCATGCCTGCTAATGTCTCCAGTTGAAATAGCTTCATTCAATTTTATAATCGTTCTAATGACCTGATCCTCTGCCATTTCAACACTGCTGTCACCTATGGCATCCTCTAAGCACAATGCAATTGATTTTAAACCGTCATGCTTTCTACTACAAATATCCTCAGCAATAGTCTTATGGAGAGCAGGTGTATATAAAAGAGGCCCAACCTTATACTGCAAATATTCTCTATCTACTTCATTTCCTAGCTGTTCTCTGTTTTTTGTATGAATAGCTATCATGTATTCTCTATCACTCTCTCCATTTATTTGACTCAGCAGACCCCTCTTGTATCTCAAGTACATTTATATCTCTATACATTGACACCATAACTACGACACAAAGCTTCCAAGCCCCCTTGATAGCCCGCTGCAACAGCATTAAATTTCCAATCATTTCCATTTCTATAAATCTCACATACTACTAATGCTGTTTCCACAGAAAATTCTTCAACTAAATCAAATTTAAGAACCTCTTCACCGCTTGTATCCGATTCACTTGCCATTTTTGCCACTCTTACATAAGCATTTGAAACTTGACCAAAGTTTTGCCTGCGGGCTGCTGCATCATTAATGGTTACTGTTATGGCAATCTTTTTAACTTCCTCGGGAATCTTGGTGAAGTTAATCAGGATGACCTCATCGTCGCCATCCCCTTCTCCTGTCAGGTTGTCTCCTGTATGGACAACTGCACCTTTTCTGCCATCTAGATTATTGTAAAAAACGAAATCCTCATCATTTAATACCTTTCCATTTTCGCCCAGCATAAAGGCTGCTGCATCCAGGTCAAAGTCATGACCTCCATCATACCTATTGATATCCCACCCAAGCCCTATAAGTGCTCTTGAAAGTGATTTGTCTAGACTGACTCTCTGGCCTTTTGATAAGTTTACTCCCATAAAAAATACCTCCTTATTTTATACGCTGTTTAAGCTAACCTGTTAGCTACTTCACCTATGCCATTATCTGTAGTTGCCTGACCGATAGCATTAAATTTCCATTCACTGCCATGGCGATAAATTTCTCCAAAAATCATAGCTGTCATGTTTTCATAATTCTCTGACAGATTGTATTTGCATAATTCCTGATTGGTATCTGCATCAATTACTCTTATAAATGCATTTTGAATCATCCCGAAATGCTGTTTACGCTCTCTAGCCTGGTAGATATTAACAATAAAAACTAATTTTTCATATTTTTCTGGCAGTTCAAGTATGTCTACCCAGATTTGCTCATCATCCCCTTCACCAGCTCCAGTTAAATTATCTCCCATATGTTTTACACAGCGGCTAGTATGCTGTAAATTTCCGAAATAAACGATATCACCTTTATCTGTGAGCTTTCCGCCTGTTGTACAAAGGATAGCTGAGGCATCGCAATCAATACTTTGCTTTTTCCCACCCCCAAATAAACCTGCAAGCCCGCCCAATGACGGTTTAGCGCTTTCATCCCAGCCTAGACCAATCATGACCCGTCTAAGCTTACTGTTCCCTTTTGTCAAATCAACCTTTTGTCCCTTTTGTAAATTTACTGACATGTCAGTTCCTCCTATTTATTATTTTTCTTTGTCATTTAATATCTTTAAGCTACATCTATACCAAAATTGGCGCATAATGCTGCTAATCCACCGCCAAAACCACTTCCTATGGCATTAAATTTCCATTCGCCGTTATTTCTATAGAGTTCTGCTACAATAATAGCTGTCTCAATAGAGAAATCTTCTCCTAAATCATAGCGTATCAATTCCTCATTTTTACTTTCATCCATAATGTGAATATACGCATTGGATATTTGTCCAAAATTTTGCCTTCTTACTTCTGCCTCGTGGATGGTTACTGTGAAAGCAATTTTTTGAATAGTTGCTGGCACCTTAGATAAATCAATCTTAACTTGCTCATCATCCCCATCACCTGCACCGGTTAAATTGTCCCCCATATGCACAACAGATTCACTGTTATGCTTTGGGTTGCCATAAAAAACAAAGTCTTTGTCGCTGCCGACTTTACCACTATCTGTAAGCATAAATACGGCACTGTCAAGGTCAAATTCAAACCCACCGTCATATTTATTGGTATCCCAACCCAGTCCTACTACTAACTTTGTCATCCCTGGTTTTCCTTTTGTCAAATCAACTTTTTGTCCTTTTTGTAAACTAATTGCCATTTTTAACACTCCTTAAAATTTATTTTTTATTTGGGATTATTCTTGTAAAGATTCATTTGAATAAATCTGTGCTTCTTCCTTTGTACGGCTCCTCACAAAAGTTCTGACTACTAATTTTCTCATTAAATCAACTGGAATAATTGTTACTGCAAATACTAATACTAGGGCCCACTCTGAAAAGGTGAGGCCGTATCCTCTTAGGATAACTCCGCCTAAATAGGTCATAAGAATTTGAATAACACTTATGAGCACTATGACTTGCATGAAGCCTTTGTTTCTGCCAATATTATCAAATAAATTAATTTTGTTGGTTCTTGCGTTAAAGGCATTAAAGACTGCTGCAAATATAAAGAAAGTAAAATAACCTGTAAGCACATAAATATTGGAATCACTTTGACGGAAAATACCTGATACTACCGGTGATACTAACATGACCATACTTAATATAAACACCCATATGCTTCCCGTTAAAATAGAGCTCCACATCGATCCATTAACAATGTTTTCATCTCTGCTTTTTGGTTTTTCCTGCATGAATCTTTGAAGTGCCGGTTCTCCCCCAAAAGCCAGTGCTGCCAGTGTATCCATAACTAAGTTTATCCATAAAATCTGTGTGATAGACAACGGATTTTCCATACCTAAAAGTGGTGATACAAATGAAACCAGTACCGCCGCAACATTAATGGTCAACTGGAAGATAATAAATTTTCTAATACTGTTGAAAAT
>JAQSYC010000250.1 GCA_029256345.1 Clostridia bacterium
AGGCTTCATATTTATTTATACCTTTCATCAAAAATACCTTTCATTTAAGCAGCTTAACTAATCTATAATATGCTTGTATTGTTGAATTTAAAACCTATTGCCATCAGCTTTTTAGGCGTACCTAAAAACTATATTACAGCATTTAAAGAGATACTGGTTCTTGCATATCAGCCTTTACAAAACAAAATACAACTGTTTGTTTTGTTTTTATCACATAAAAACAAGAGCATTGCTGCTCTTGTTAATAAAAATATAGGGATTTAGTAAAGATTACGTTTATTTCTTTATAACTGGCACTTGCAATTCCGTCAGCCATTCTGCTTCGCTTTGTTTATTCCAAATACCGTCAATATAACTTTCACGAGGATGATTAATAACCGCATATCCATTCTCTTCAATCCACTTGAAAGCATAGGCATATGCCTGTGACAACTCTGCATAAGATCCTTTGTGCATAACTGATACCGCCGTTACACTTTCTATACTTTTGAACTTTATATCATCAAAATCTTCTTTCATTTTATCCACTGCTTCACAAAACTCTACATTGATATCTTTTTCTTTATATTCACCATCAAGGTAAGTAATAAAACAGTATTCAGGTATAATACACTTCAAATCTGGATATTTTGTTACAAGCTTTTGCCCTATAGCAGGAATAAGTTCAAAGTATGCATCGTAGTTTGGTACTGTCATTCTCTTTGAGTAAACGATACATTGAGGTAATTCTTTAATAACTGCTTGGTAATTCATAAAATCCAACTCTCCTTTTCCAGATAAAATAAATTCAATTCGGGAAAGCTGCTCTGCACCATTAGCAAGTTCTGCTTCAAGTTCGTTCTTGCGCTTATTTAATAGTCTTTCAGCGCCATGACCACTCATAATCAGTTTTATTTCATCAATAGATAATCCCACTTGTCTGAGTGCTTGAATATGATGAAGCTTAACCAGTTGATTGGTTGTATAAAAGCGATAGCCTGTAAATTTATCAATACACTCAGGCTTAAGCAGTTCAATTTCGTCATAATATCTCAGCGCTTTTATAGTCGTTTTACTCATTTTTGAGAACTCACCAATGCGATACAATAGCCTCACTTCCTTTCTACAAATTTATTCTACAGCCTCCCGTAACAGGAGAGTAAAGCAATTAATTTTGTTTGCGCACCAGCGTATATTCATCACCTATTTTATAATAAGGACAACCTTTGCTGTAATGATAGCTTATTCTTGCAAAATCATCCTCATCCATAACACGTTCAACACTGCACACATATTGGTTTGCCTCATCATCATATTCTAAATACATACAATTCTCACACATTTTTTCACGCCCCTATCTCTTTAGATGATAAAATGCAAAGCCCCTCAACCTAAGTGACACTGGGTTAAAGGACTCATTCTATTATTAAATACGCACTGCACCTAAATACATATCAATCATTGTTATAGCTTATTATAGCCTCAAAACTTGACCGAATCAAGAACAGCTTGCTAGGGCGCACAAGAAGAGATACTCATCAAATATACTTAACTTTTGAAACTCCATAATGCATGTTATTTGCGATACTATTTGAGATCCCTAAAAACTAATCTATGCAATTTCTTTACTTTTTTAAAATACACCTTCCCATACTCTCAGGAGTGTTGCACCCATTACATGAAACACACTTTACTCTACTTGTATCTCCATTTTCCCAACGACTAATAAAATCACTTTCTGCGATAAATGGCCTTGAGAATGAAAAATACTCAATGGCAGTTTCATTTAATGCAGCTTCCATGACTGAATACTCCCTATTCCCTCCAACTACGATAATCGGGATATCAACCTCTGATGCAATTTCCGCCGCATAATCCTTAAAATAAGATTCTTGGCCTGGTGTGAAAGCATAGACATTACCGCTTATTTCCACAGCACTTACAGCAACTTCCTGCAATTTCTTACAAATATATTTACATTCTTCAAAAGTCATCCCCTGTTCAATAGCATCACTACCATTTATTTTTATGAAAATGGGATAGTCTGTTCCTACCAATTCTTTTACTTCCAAGCAAGTCTCTATCAGCATTCTAGCTCTATTCTCAATTGTTCCCCCATACTCATCTGTTCTACGGTTATAATATGGCGTTAAAAATTGACTCAACAGAAAACCATGAGCTGCATGAAGCTGAACACCATCGAAACCAGCTTTTTTACCTCTTAATGCGGCAGCCGCAAATGACTTTTGCATCGATTTAATATCTTCCTTAGACATTTCCTTCGGTATGATATTTGAATAAAGATGGGGGACAGGACTTGGTCCTAAAATCTCTCCTTGTTCTGAGCCTAATAATGAACCGAAATAAGCAAGCTGAAGGATGATGTTGGTTCCAAAATCATGCACCTTATCTGTAAGATTCTTTAACCTTGGAATAAAAGAATCATCCTGTATACTAAGCATGTCAAAGAACGGAATCTTGCAGTCTGTTATCTTTGCATTGCCTGTTATGATTGTTCCAACACCACCTTTAGCTAACTCTTCGTATGCTCTAATCATTTCTTCTGTTGGATGCCCATCCTTAATCAGGCTATCACCAGTTGCAGATCTCATCAATCTATTTTTTAATTGTAGCTTTTCTATATTGGTTTTATCAAATAAGGTTTTCATACTCTTTTAGCTCCTATTCTATCATTTTAAGTTAACTGAAAATGTGTATACTCATAGATACATATAGTTTGAAATGGCAACGCTATCCACTTCCGCAACACGTGTTGTTAAAGCAAATTCTATATGTTATAATAATATAGATAACACACCCATTCAACCAACAAAATATCAGTTTTGTCGGCTAACCTCACAGAGTACTAAAACTGATGGAAAAAATATTGAATCAAGAGGTATGACAAATGACACTTGAAACTAATAAAATAGATCCAAGGGCTGCTAGAACTCGCATTTTGATACAGGAAGCTTTTCTTTCATTAACGAGAGAAAAAAAATTCGAATCCATAACAGTTAAAGATATCGCCGAAAAAGCTAATGTAAATAGATCAACCTTTTATGCTCATTTTGAGGATAAATATATTCTTCTAGATCAGTTGCTGTCAGAAGCCTTCACTTTAGGTATATCTAGCAAATTTCAGTCTCATGCCGAGTTAAATGAAGAGACATTAACGACTTTAATAGTCGCTTTATGCAATTATCATGAGAATATAAGCAATCATTGTAATATAGTTTATAAATCAATTGCTTCTTTTATGGATAATAAGATACAAGATAAGCTTCAAGAACTTATAGCTCTCATGTTAACTAACACGCAGACCTTTGGTATCATTAAACAAGAAAAGTTAGATTTATTATCCATAATGATCAGTAATTCAATATATGGTGCAACGAGCTACTGGTATAGCCAAGGGAGACGATACCCTAGCACATACTTTTATACTTAAATTTACTACTTATACTATTAGTGCCTATACTCTATAAAAAACAAGCCACAACCTCAATTGCTTTGTCTTGAAGTTTTTCAATATCTTTTAAAAATGCTGCTTCTTGACTGCTGCAAAATGAAATGGCAGTTCCACCCATTCCGGCTCTTCCTGTGCGTCCAATCCTATGAATATACGTTTCGGGAGTGTTTGGAATATTCATGCTCACCACGTGTGATAACCTCTCTATATCAATCCCCCTTGCCGCTATATCTGTAGCAACTAAAACCCTTACTTCTTTATTTTTAAAACTCTCCAAAGCTTTTAATCTTTCAGATTGATTTTTGTCGCCATGAATCGCTTTAGTCCTTATATTGGCTATATTAATAGCCTTACATACTTTATCTGCTTTCGCTTTAGTCCTTACAAAAACTAATACGGATTCAAATGATTTATCCTTTAGCAAATGTAATAATAATGATGTTTTGTCTGGCTCTTCAACGAAATAGACTTGTTGTTTAATATCTATTTTATTTGAAGGCTCGCTTTTAACTTCTATTTTTACTGGATTTATCAAAATCGAATGAACAAGTTTTGAAATCTCTTTTGGCATAGTAGCTGAAAATAACATATTTTGTCTCACTTTTGGTAATTTTGACAGGATTGTCTTAACATCCTGTATCATTCCTAAATCAAGCATCCTATCTGCTTCATCAAGTACAAACATTTCAATACTACTTAAATCAACATATCCTTGTTCAATGAGGTCAAGAAGTCTTCCAGGTGTTGCAACTAAAATATCTGGTCCTCTTTTCAATACCTTGATATGACGTTTTGGAGTTATACCCCCATAAATGACGCCGGTTTGAATAGCGAGATACTGTCCATAAGTTTCAAAGCTTTCACCGATTTGAAGAGCGAGTTCCCTAGTAGGTGCTAAAACCAAGGCTTTAATTTGATTAAATTCTCTACCATCATTACTATCTTTTGAAAGCTTATGCAATATCGGCATTGCAAACGC
>JAQSYC010000251.1 GCA_029256345.1 Clostridia bacterium
AGTTTGAGTAAGATGTGCAAAATGCGGTGAGCCTTTTGCATTATAAACAATCCTGTAAAGCTCATCTGGAAAACCATACATATCATAAACTGTGTTTGGGGCTTGGGCATCTGTAATCCGTGTACCCTTTGTAAACCAATGGGCAGACACAGATAGTATAGCTTCCGGCCTCGGAATTTTATTTCCAATGACTTTCCATTGCTTGACAAACTGATTTTCTTCAATTGCATTCATTGGGGAACCGTGTCCGATAAATAATGCAGGCATCCGTTGCATACAATCGCCTCTCTTTCTAATGTGTTTATTAAAGATTAACATATAGAATTCAAAAAATCTAGATACTGAACTCCTCCTTGATTGTTGGTCAGCAAAACAGACTATACTATTGTCAAAATTGATAATAGTATAGCCTGTCATTAGATAAATGGAGGTAAAGATCGCCCCTGCCTTAAATGACGAACTAAAGAGCGTTCTAACCAGATTAAAAGATGGTTATCCTGATTTATTCGTGAATAAAGAAGTGATTCTGCCAGTCTCGAGTGCATAAAGTTCAACAAATTCATAAACCTAGATGGCACATTAAGGTTTTACATCCATTCATTTGGATGATCCATCGTCCATTGTAATTCCTCAAAAAATACTTTTAAGTGATAACCGTCTGTCGTTGCATGATGAACTGTAATGGAAAGGGGCATTGTAATCTTATCTTGAGCCTCTGTAAACCCACCCGCTTCAAAACTTGGAAAATAATAATCTTTTATCCCATGGTTATGAAGGGAGAAACTGTTGAAACTAAACCATGGAATACACGATATGATATAGGTATTAGCAGGTGGTAATCCTTTTGATGATAAGATTCCATGACTATTACCATGTTGTGTTGTATCTTCAATATATTGTTTATAAAACGCCTCAAAATTCTCATCGTATTCTGTCCAAAGTAAAGATGTTGTCTTATCCTCCTCATGAAATTGTGGATAAGCAGGCGTAAGATTATCCCAATATCCAATGCTATCATTTTGATTGCCTATGCGCAGTTGCTGTTGCTTTCCAATTGCTCTAGTTACCAAATAAAGATAGGTCGGGAAGAATTTATAACCTTTACTTTTCAACGTTTTCCTTAAAATAGTGATATCCATCGTTATAGTGATAGTATAAGTAGTGGGCGCCATTTGCGTATAATAATAAAACGACTGTGCCATTGGCCATGTCTGCATATCAATAGAATGGAATTGTGCTTGATTATGCATTATTCGCTCACCCACAATCCATGCTGACTACAGTAAAAATAAATTTTTTTACCATACATTTTTGGAAATCGTACTTCCCCGCTTTGCTCTGGATATAACTTAATTAAAAGGACTCTATCTCCAAAAACATACGCCATAAAACTAAGATAATGCTTCTTGCTCATTTCATGCCTAAAGGTAACATAAAAATCATCCTCTACTTCCTCCACAGCTATTTTGTGTATATCATCAGCCGGCTTTGGAATAAGGGGCACAAGTTTGCGTCCACAGCAAGAAACTTGTGCTTCTCCTGTAGCAGTCAGCATGTTTTCGCAGTTTGGGCATACATAAAACTTAATTCTTCTCATATTCCCTCCATCTGTATCATTAGGTTCCAAATTGCCTAATAATATCTTCTCAATGTTTACACCTAGTACTTCTGAGAGCTCTTGAAGTAAAGATACATCCGGGCAACCTAGGCCTCGCTCCCATTTTGAAATGGCTTTATCACTAATATTTATTGCTTCGGCAAGTTGTTTCTGAGTCATGCCTTTTTCTTTACGTAATCCAAATATTAGCTTTCCAACTTTATTGCAATCCACGCTGCTCACCTCCTATATTAAGAATACTCACATATGAATTAAATTTCAATAAACGCTCCGTAGAGTTCGAATGGCATCTGGATATCACATTAACCAAAAAAAGTAAAAGGACTTGAACCTCATCGGTTCAAATCCTTTTACTTTGTATCCCATTAATGGAGCATAGGGGACTTGAACCCCTGACCCCCACACTGCCAGTGTGGTGCGCTCCCAACTGCGCTAATGCCCCGTTTTAAAGTGCTTTTTAAAATTCTTTTTCTAATCTATTATACATAATTAAGAAGGATTTTACAACTGTATATGCCCCGTCTTTTTAAAATCAGTATATAGCATAAACTACAATACGCTAGCTACTTTTAGAGAGGACTGAAACAACACTGTAAAATATCTTAACTATTGTTATGCTGGATTATTTGTGCTACAATATGTGTAAATTTAATAACGTTTTGTTCTTTGCCGCCGGGCAAAGATAATTAATAAACATCTGGATTTCATACCATTAGGCCTTTGAAGGTATGAATACTCAGGTGTTTTTTATTTTCTTAGGAGGATTTATGAAACAAACTAATATCAAACGCAACTTTTTCAAATATGTTTCACTTAACATTGTAGGTATGATAGGACTATCCTGCTATATTCTTGCGGATACCTTTTTTGTTGCACGCGGTGTTGGTGCAAACGGGCTAGCTGCACTTAATCTGGCTATTCCAATTTATAGTTTTATCCATGGAATAGGTTTGATGATTGGTATGGGCGGAGCAACACGTTTTACACTATCTAAATCAGAAAAAACATTTACGCAGGCCGTATATTACGCTCTTTTTACAGTTTGTCTGTTTTTGATCCTCGGTATATTCTTTTCAAGTTATATGGCTTCGGCATTGGGCGCTGATAACGATACTTTGCAAAATACAACGATTTATCTAAAGACAATTCTTTGTTTCTCTCCAATGTTTTTGCTTAATAATGTTATCATTTGCTTTGTCCGAAATGACGGCAGCCCTCAATTATCGATGTTTGCAATGCTCATTGGAAGCTTATCAAACATTATATTGGATTATATCTTTATATTCCCTTGTAAAATGGGTATGTTCGGTGCCGCACTTGCAACGGGGATTGCCCCTGTTATCAGCTTAATCATTTTGTCCAACCACTTCATAAAAAAACAAAATACATGCCATCTTTTTAGACAGAAACCTCAAATTAAAGCCTTGACTGATATTACTTCTCTGGGCCTTTCAGCTTTGATCACTGAGTCTTCATCTGGTATTGTTATCATCGTGTTTAATGTTATCATTTTAAAGCTAGAGGGTAATACCGGTGTTGCAGCCTATGGGATCATTGCAAATATTGCCCTTGTTGTTATAGCTATTTTTACAGGTATGTCACAGGGAATGCAACCCATCATCAGTCGTTGCCATCGCCTAAAAAACAGAGAGGGTATAAGAAAAATTCTAAAATATGGGGTTGTTACCGCTATTTCTATCGCAATGATCGTTTATAGCATCTCCACTATTTTTGCTGAATCCATCGTGGGTGCTTTTAATAAAGACTCTAATCTACAGCTTGCCAAAATTGCTACAAACGGGCTCCGTATCTACTTTACTGCTTTTGCTTTTGTTGGAATAAATATTGTATGTACAACCTATTTTAGTGCTGTTGACAATCCTAAAAACGCATTTATTATTTCAATTCTTAGGGGATTTATAGTTATAATACCGACAGCATTGATTTTACCTGCGTTATTTGGAATAAATGCTGTTTGGCTTGCGATGACGTTTGCAGAATTTGTTGTTTTATTAGTTGCGACAAGGATGATGATAAAAGCCCTTTAGCGACCAGATAAATAATAAGTAAGATACGTATGATAATAACAACTTTAGTTAATCACTTGCTATATAGAATCTAATAAAATACAATAAAGTAAATTAAGTTTGCATCTTATGAAAGGAAGGATATAACATGGATTTAGTTACATTAGGAAAAACAGGTATTACCGTTAATAGAAATGGATTTGGTGCACTGCCTATTCAAAGAATTAGTAAAGAAGACTCAGCCTTCTTGTTAAAAAAAGCTTATCTCCATGGTATTACTTTTTTTGATACCGCCAGATTTTATACTGATAGCGAAGAAAAGCTGGGCTACGCCCTAAGTCCTGTAAGAGAAAAAATTTTTATTGCCTCTAAGACCATGACGACTCAGCCAGAAGAATTTTGGAATCAACTGAGTACCTCTCTACGTTTGTTAAAAACAGATTATCTGGATATTTATCAGTTTCATAACCCTGCTTTCTGTCCCAAACCCGGTGATGGTACAGGGTTATATGAGGCGATGCTAGAGGCCAAACATAGAGGTATGATTCGCCATATTGGCATTACAAATCATAGACTTCCTGTTGCAATAGAAGCGGCCAACTCTGGCCTATATGAAACCATTCAATTTCCCTTTAGCTACTTGGCTACAGATCAAGAAATCGCACTCGTAAATCTATGTCGTGAAAAAGAAATTGGATTTATTGCCATGAAAGCATTATCTGGAGGCCTAATCACTCACTCCACGGCAGCCTATGCTTACTTAGCACAATATGATAACGTTCTGCCTATTTGGGGAATACAAAAAGAAGAAGAACTGGATGAATTTATTACGTATATGGAACACCCGCCTATAATGAATGCAGAAATCTCAGAAATGATTGCACTGGATAAGCAGGTATTAAGCGGAGGCTTCTGCAGAGGCTGCGGCTATTGTCTGCCATGTCCAGCAGCTATTGAAATACCTACCTCCGCAAGAATGTCCCTGATGATCAGACGCGCACCAACTTCTGTCTATTTAAATGATGAATGGAGAGAAAAAATGAGCAGGATTGATGCCTGTATCCATTGTAACCATTGTAAAAGTCATTGTCCCTATGGACTGGATACACCCAAACTCTTAGAAGAAAATTGGACTGATTATAAGCAGTTTATTTAAGCTGCTTAACTTCTCCATCTCCTTCTTACAACTATATATCCCCTTTAAGTTCACTCCCACTTAAAAAACTTTATAGATATCCCTATACACAAAAGGGCCAGGAGACACATCATCATAATAGGGAACATAACCCCCTCTTTAGGTAACCCTAGAGAAGCTGCTTTTAATAGTTTTATCCCCTGCGTTAGGGGTAAAATATCTACTATTTTTTGAAGTCCCTGAGGCATCACCTCATAAGGCAACGTCGCCCCTGAAAAAATGAGCATGGGGAAATAGAGTATGCTGGCTATAATGCTGGCTGTTTTCATATCGGGTGCAATCCCTCCCACCATCATTCCCACGCTAAACATAGAAAGCATTACCAAAAGATAGCCAGACAAATCTGATAGTTGAAAAATAACGTAGCAATGCCCCAGACAAATATGAGCGATATAACAGCATAAAGTCCATAAATCACAAGATGTACTGCCAAAATCAAAGATTGGCTTACGGGTGTAACCTGCAACCGCTTCAGTATTTTTTTGTGCCTATAATCAGATATAAGTAGCGGCAGTCCCATAACACCACCCGCACAAATAGCGATAGTAGAAATAGCCCCAAATGATTGCTCTAAAAAAGTGTATGATGCCCCCTCATAAGCTGGTTTATTTCCATAAATGATGCCTAAAATAATAATCATTACTACAGGCAGACAAATAGAAAAGATAAACATATCCATCCCTCTTAAAGATAATTTCAATTCTATTTTTAACATGGTTTTAAATGCTTTCATCATCATTTACCTCCTCATCTGTGTACCAAAGATACGCATCTTCTAACTTTTCAAAAGGACTTGCCGAGATCGCCTCTTGCACTGTCCCATTGAATATGGTTTTACCTCTCTTTAAAATGACTATTCTATCGCAAAGTGTCTCCACCTCATCCATAAAGTGAGAAGTCAAAAAAACTGTTAATCCTTTTTCTTTAAGCTGGGACAAACACTTCCACACCTCCCTTCTAGCCTTAGTATCAAGACCTGTGGTCAGTTCATCTAAAAAAACCACTTCTGGATTAGGAATAAGAGCAAGTACAATAAACAACCGTTGTTTTTGCCCTCCTGAAAGCTCATTTACTGCACTTTTAAGTTTGTCCTCCAGTCCAAACTGTTTTAATAGCCCTTGATAATCGGAAGCCATTTTATAAAGAGACTGAGTCTCTTGGCATAACTCCTCTACTGTAATTTTATCCTGATAGTTTGCTTCTTGAAATTGAACACCTACCCTTTCAAAAAGTTTTTTTCGTTTTTCTCTAGGATTCATACCAAGAATCGTGACCTGTCCGCTATCAGCTGTTTTTGTTCCTAAAATGCATTCTATAGCTGTACTTTTTCCAGCCCCATTGGCTCCTAAAAGTCCAAACACTTCCCCCTTTCTAATAGAGATATTCAAATCAGTAACTGCTGGTATCTCACCATAGGATTTGTGTAAATTCTGAATCTCAATTGTTGTTTCCATTCCTTTAACCCTCCTTTATATTTTTCATATAAAAGAATAACACCAGAACTAAGTCTGGTGTAAAAGTGGAGGCTTAAAGAAATATGTTTTTTTCATTTCTAATAACACCTTATATATTTTATTGGCATTTTCTTCTGCACACTCTAAAGAAGTTAACAGATGGTCACAAACTGATATAATATCCTCCTCGGCTGAGGGTGTATCGATAGCGGTTCTAATATTAGTCTGTGGATCCTGAGATAAAGCCTGAAGCATCCTTAATATGGCTGCAAGAGAATAGTTAGCACATCTA
>JAQSYC010000252.1 GCA_029256345.1 Clostridia bacterium
GATTTTAGATTATTTTGAGATAAAGCCCCAGAGCTGTATTTATATTGGAGATTCAGATGTAGATATGTATACGGCCAAGCGGGCGGGGGTAACGGCAGTGGGTGTTACTTGGGGGTTTAGAACCGAGAAAGAGCTTATAGCTGCCGGTGCGCAGTATATGGTAGCAGACAGTAAAAGTTTAGAAAGATTGGTATTAGGCGAAGAATTATAAAAAAACGCTAAACCAGTGAGAAGCACAGGTTTAGCGTTATAGATGACTTACTATTTGATTTCAACAGCATAGAGCTTTTGAAGACTATCTTGTTTGGATAAATAAAGTGCTTGGCGTTTGGCAAGAAGACATTGTTCTTTGACTTGTGGTGCCACCTCTTCCAACATAGGCACACTTTCTTCAGAAAGACTTTCAAGCAGGATAAGGTGATAGCCAAATTGTGTTTGTACAGGCTCTGATATTTCTCCAGCTTTCATAGCAAAAACAGCTTTGTCAAATTCAGGAACCATTCGTCCGCGGGTAAATTCACCGAGATTGCCGCCTTCCGCTTTTGAAGGACAACTGGAATATTTAGCAGCAGCTTCTTTGAAGTCGAGTCCGCTATTAATTTCTGCTAATACAGATAAAGCTTCATCTTTTGTTGCCACCAAAATATGGCTCGCTATAGCTGTTTCAGGTTTTTTAAACTGACTTTTATGGGATTCAAAATAGGTAGTTAATTCCTCAGCACTGGCCTCGACAGAGTTAAGTAATTTATTGAGAGCATATTGTTTGAGAAGTGTCTTTTTCATATGTTCTACAGCATCCATAAAGTCTTTGTCTTGATTATAATTGTTGGCTAAGGCATCTGAATAAAGCAGTTCTTGCATAATCAGTTCATTGATTAATTGTTTTTGACCTTCTTCGCTCTGAAAGTTACCTGCATTTTGTCCAATGTTTTGTAAAAGTTCATAAAGGTCATTTTGAGTGATATCTCTGCCATCTACTACGGCTAATACTTTGTTTTCCATTTCAATTCTCCTTTTATATTAAGGGATTCCCTAGTAATGATTAAGCTACAAAGGAAATCCTTTGTAGCTTAATATAAAATGCTTATTCAATAGTAACATGATTTAAGACAAATGTAAAATCCTAATGCGTTATTTATGATCCTGAAGAGCTTCCCATCCTTCTTCGCCAGTTCTGACACGAACAACGTTAGCAACATCATATACGAATATTTTGCCGTCACCAATGGCACCAGTATGTAGAACTTTTTTTGCTGTTTCAATAACTAACTCTACAGGGACTTCGCAGACCACTATTTCTAACTTGATTTTAGGAAGTAAATTGATTTCTAATGGAATACCTCTGTAGTACTCAGTAGCCCCTTTTTGCATCCCACAGCCTAATACATTAGATACAGTGATACCGGTGATGCCAATTTGATTGAGTGCTTCTTTTAATTCTTCAAGCATACGAGGGCGCGTAATAATCTCTACTTTGCTTATTTTCTTATCCATCTCATCCAACTCCTTATGAATAGTTTATATCCTTATTTTAGCATAAATGAAGCAAATGATATATATTTTTCTAAAATATAGCATTATTTTAAATGTTTATATAGGCAGAAATGCCATGCTCGATAGCATCTAGGCCATCTATTTCATGATGAAGAGAAATCACCACCATAAAACAAACCGCCTTCTGTAGCAAAAAGACCGATTGCAATGGTCCCTAAACTGCCACATACCCCATGAACAGAGATAGCGCCTACAGGATCATCTATTTTAAGAACTGTATCAAAAAAGGCAACAGCTAAAATCATGATAATACCTGCTAAGAGTCCGATGATAATGGCACCTGTATAGGAAATCATAGAGGCACCGGCTGTAACGCCCACAAGTCCTGCTAGTGCACCGTTTAGTGTAAGACCTGCATCTGGGGTTTTGTAACGTATAATACTAAAAAGTAAAGAAGACATTGTTGCAGCTGCACCACCAAGCAGTGTTGTGACACAGGCATGAGCTGTAAGAGGTGAAGTGATATCTAAAGTACTTCCACCGTTGAATCCGAACCAACCAAACCAAAGAATAAGAACACCAAGTGCACCAAGAGGAATATTGTGACCTGGGATTGCTTTAACTTTACCATTTTTGTATTTTCCGTCCCTAGGACCCACTAAATAGGCACCTACCAAAGCAGCTACACCGCCGATAGCATGAACCGCTGTTCCACCGGCAAAATCTTTGAAGCCCATTTGTGAAAGAAAACCGCCTCCCCAGATCCAGTGGCCGATAAGAGGATAGATGATTGTTGTTGCAACAATACAGAAAATAATGTAAGCATAAAACTTTGTACGTTCTGCCATAGCACCAGAAACAATAGTGGCACAGGTGGCACAAAATATAGCCTGAAATAAGAAATAGACTTCAAACGAAATACCGCTAACTGTCTCAGGGGCATTAAGTAACATAAAACCATCAGAGCCAACAAAAGAACCCAGGTCAGTACCATACATCACCCCGTAACCAACAAAATAAAAGGCCAGTACGCCGATAGCTATTGTCACAAAATTTTTCATAATGATATTAACAGCATTTTTTGACTGCGTAAAACCAACCTCTACAAGTGCAAAGCCAGCATGCATAATAAATACGAGAATTGCGGCTATAAGCGTCCACATTGAGTTTAATATTAAAGTTGTATCCATGATTACACTCCTTATTGATATAAAATATAACAAAAAAAGTGTTCTAAAAAAAGAGCATTATTATGCCTTTTTTTAGAACACCTTTGTCCTTATGCTATTATAGTCATAACGCTATTAATTGTCAACTGGAAGATTATAAATTGGTATATTTTGCAGTATTGAATAAATAGTTGTTATAGGGTACGAGAGGCCAGACACTCACCGCTAAGGGAATAAACACTTAGTTTCTGCTGAGTATAGACAGCATAGGTATGCGGTCTGCCTTCTTTGGGCAGAGAAATGGACCCAGGATTACAAATAAGGATATCCCCCTGAGACCGAAGTTCCCATAAATGGGTATGACCATATAAAAAGATGTATTTACCTGCAAGTTGGGGTCGTTTTTCTGGGTCATAGATATGACCATGGGTTGCAAAAATTCGGATACCTTGATCAAGGATTAAGCTATAGTCACCAAGACAGGGGAACTGGAGCAGCAATTGATCCACCTCAGCATCACAATTACCACGGCAGGCAATAATTTTTGAAGCATTAGCATTGAGGAGCTGTACGACGCCTTGAGGATTATGGCCATTAGGCAGAGGGTTTCTAGGGCCATGATACAAAATATCTCCCAGTAGAATTAAAAAGTCAAAGTGCTGTTCATTAAAGATACTAAGTGCTTGTTGTAAATAAAGTTCAGACCCATGAATGTCTGAGATGATCATATATTTCATTTTTTCCTCCTGATAGATCATTTTTTCTATTAGTATATTACTATTTTATTTAAGCATACAATATGATACAATATCAATTAATAAATTTGGAGTATATTCTACATAAAAGACGTAAAACAATGAAGAAAGGGATAACATATGGAAAAAGCAGTCGTAGGCTATGATTTAAAGAGAGTGAGCAGAGCTAACATAAGTGTTATCTATGGAACGGCAGGGCTCATTATAATAGAAAATTTTATGTATCATGGGATTGGAGCAGTTTTTTATAGCTATTTGATAAAAGCTGTAATAGGATTAATAATCAATACGGTTTTGTATTTTTCTCCTGTTAAAGAACAAGTTAAAGGCGGCGTATTCAGCATGGTTATTCTACTGCTTGCGTTTCAAACTAATTTGAGTACACCCAGTATAGCCATATACATTTTTATGCTTTTGGGTTTTGCAATGGCAGCACTTTATTTCCAAAAAGAGTTAGTTTTGCTTGTAGGAGGAGCGATAGATGTACTGCTGGTCCTAACATACCTTATTAAGCCCTCCGCAATAGCTAATCACATCAGTGCTCTTTCAGGCTTAACCAAAATACTTATTTATTTTAACCTCATACTGATTATTATATTTTTGCTTACTAAATGGGGAAGAGAATTGATTACGGCTGTTATTAAAAAAGAAGAAGAAACCAGCATGCTTTTGGAAAAACTTCATTTAACGATGGATAAAGTAAATGGGGTGTCAGAGGTGCTAGATGCTGATTTAAATCAGTTTGCTCAAAGCATTGGGGCCGTGAAGCAGTCCAATGATACCATCAGAGAAGCAATGAAAGAAGTAGCAGCAGGGGCAGAGGAACAGGCGGTGACACTTGAGGATATCGGTGGAAATATGCTGGAGGCCACGGCCTCTGTAACAGAGGCTAAACATATATCAGATGATATTGCAAAAAATGCTCAAAATATGAGTCTTAAAGTTGAAGACGTTGCCAAAAAAATTAATGGTCTGAACAAGCAGATGAAAAGAATTGATACATCTAGCGTAACGACTCATGGAACAGTCGTTGAACTTAAGCGAAGCATAGATGAAATAACACAATTTTTGCAGGGAATTATTCAGATAGCTGCGCAAACCAATCTGTTGGCATTAAATGCAAGTATTGAAGCGGCTAGAGCTGGAGAAAATGGAAAAGGATTTGCGGTCGTTGCAGATGAGGTCAGAAAACTGGCAAAAGAAAGTACTGAGATAGCAGAGAATATTAATAAAGTAACGATGGAGATAGAAGAGAAAATGGATTTGGTTACAGATAAAGTAACTTATGGTATAGATGCAATTCATACAGGTAACGACCTTATTGGGGAAGTAGATACGTTTTTTAAACAGTTAGCAGAGGCTTTTATTGAAGAAAAGCAATGGTTAAAGAACGAGACAGAAATTATAGAGAGAGTTTCTCAAAAATTCATTAAGCTTAATGAGCATATTCAAAGTATATCCACCACATCGGAAGAGCATTCGGCAACGAATGAAGAGTGCTTGGCTGCTCAGGGGGGTACAGCATATCCGTGGAAAGTGGGATGAGCTAAAGAGTATGCTTGAGGAGTAAAGTCATATCAGATGATTTTTCTATTTTATTTAAACAAGCAATATGTTACAATAACAAGTAAGAATTGTGACAATTTAATAGGAGTAGGTGTTTAAAAATGAAGTATAATTTTTCTGACAGAATATCAGCATTACAGCCATCAGCTATAAGAGAGATTTTAAAAATGTCTTCTGATCCCAATGTGATTTCGTTCGCCGCAGGCAATCCGGCACCAGATGCGTTTCCAACACAAGCTATTGCGGCTATTTCGCAGGAAGTCTTGAAGGAAAACCCAGTATCAGCTCTTCAGTATTCACTGACAGAAGGTTATCCGGCTCTTCGCACGACGATGAAAGAGTTTATTCTAAATCGTTATGGCATTGGCAAGGCTTTTGATGAACTGATTATTGTTTCCGGAGCGCAGCAAGGCATTGAGCTGACTTGTAAAGTGCTTTGTAATGAAGGAGATACCATTATATGTGAGGATCCTACATTTATAGGTTCACTGAACTCTTTTAGGTCGTATAACACGCAGCTTGTGGGTGTGGAGATGGAAGCGGACGGTATTAAAATAGATAGTTTAGAAAAAGCACTCAAAAACCACCCAGAGACAAAATTTATTTATGTGATTCCTAATTTTCAAAATCCTACAGGCATAACAATGAGTTATGAAAAACGCAGACGTGTCTATGAACTGGCACAACAGCATCAAGTCATGATTATCGAGGACAACCCTTATGGAGATCTTAGATTTGATGGGGAGGACATCCCTTCGATTAAGTCGATGGATACAGATGGTTTAGTCATTTATGTAGGGAGCTTTTCAAAGGTTCTTTCACCTGGGATGCGTGTAGGTTACCTTTGCGGCCCACAGGAAGTAGTAAGTAAAATAGTTGTAGCTAAACAATGTGCAGATGTCCATTCAAATATTTTGGCTCAGATTATATGTGAAAAATTTGTAACGCAGTATGATATACAAGGTCATTTGGAAAGACTGAAAGCGATTTATAAAAAGAAGTGTACTTTAATGTTAGACGAAATGGACAAGCATTTCGCGAAATGTGTAACATATACCCGTCCTCAAGGCGGACTGTTCATCTGGTGTACGCTGCCTAAAGGAGTGGACATGGTAGCATTTTGTAAAAGGGCTGTTACAGACTATAAAGTAGCAGTTGTTCCTGGATCGGCTTTTACTGTTACAGAGGGTGCACCTACTCAATCTTTTAGAATTAATTTTTCTACACCAACCGATGAACATATCCTAAAAGGTATAGAGATACTAGGAAAAATGACACAAGAAATATAAGTTTTAAAATGATTTAATGAGTATTTAACTCAAAAATATCAAGGGCGTGGAGTAAAGCAAATTTTGGTTTACTTCACTGGCCTGAGCTATGGAGGGCTAAAAATGACTTATTAAAATATATTTTTTTTATAATATGAAATCGATTGCAGAATGTGAGACAAGAGTAGAAATTTGCGAGATGAGTATAACTATTCTAAGGAGGATGATAAAATGCAAACTATTAATGAACATGATTTTAACTGGTTACAAGATCCAAAAGTTTATGGCGTAAATCGTAAGGAAGCGCACTCGGATCATTATTATTTTGGAAACTATGATGAAGTAAAAAGGAGAAAATGTGCCTTTAAAAAAAGTTTAAATGGCATATGGCAATTTAGTGCTGCAAAAAATCTAGAAAGCAGTATTCACGATTTTTACGCATTAAGTTATGATGCTAAAGTATGGGATACGATAAAAGTGCCTGCTCATATCCAGCT
>JAQSYC010000253.1 GCA_029256345.1 Clostridia bacterium
GCAGTCAGTAGACTAGGTCTTGAAACAATCTTGGATAGTGGATATGAATATATTGTAAGTGGTGATTTCAGTACCCATGATTATGAAGCTAAAAACAAAGAGGAACTGTTGGCATTATTAATGAATGGGATGTTACTTAAGAATAACTCAATAAGGCAATTGGAAAATGGAAGTATTGCAGTGATGCATATGTCAGATGAAAGTCAATATACTGCCGAGGCAATAGATGAATTTTTGACTAAAAATCAATCTGAAAAAGAACGTGATCAGTATACTTTTGCAAGGCTTAGTGATTATTTAAAGAAGGAAACTAAAAAAGATTAGAGGGATGCTATGAAGCGGTTAAACAAGATAGAGATTAATAAAAAACCTAAAACTGTAACAGACGTATTGGCAGAATACCGTAAGGATAGGCGATTGCTTGCTAACGTTCCAGATGTGGAAAACGTGCGTACCAATGTCGACCGAAGAGGCAAAAATGTTGTTGAGGATTATGAAGGGGACGCTCAGTTATTTATTGAGAATAAAAAAGCTGGTATAAGGTATCAAGTTGCCTATGAAGTCCACATCAAATGTTTTACCAAACAAGGGGAAAAAGTAAACTTTAAAGCAAAAGGAATAGATATTTCTGCCACAGGTATTTTGGTGCAGCTGGAAGATAAAAATCAGTTGGAATTAGTTAATGAAGCAAAACGTATTAAGCTCAAATTTGAAATCATACCTGGCACTATGCCGGAAGGTTATGAGATGAAAGTTGATATTTTTGCAGTATCTGTTCGCTCAGAGCTAATAAAAGGGGAACAAGTGTTTTGTGGTTTTGAGTTTAAAGAAACGTTGGCACAATATGTCAATCGAAAAAAAGGTCGACATACGCTTTTGGCGGCAAGTTTGCTTTTGTTTTTTATTACAGCTTTCATTATACTGATGAGAGTAGAGAGTATTTTATATTTTAAGTTTAATAAATATCTCTATTTATATAGTATTATCGCAGCAACTTTTCTACTGAGCCGTTATTTATTTGGCGCTATGTACCGGGTAATCCCGATAGATGTTCATTATACACCAGGCGTATCCATTATTATTCCCTGTTTTAATGAAGAAGAATGGATACAAAGAACAATATTAAGTTGTATCAATCAGGATTATCCTATAGATCGGCTGGAGGTTATTGTTGTAGATGACTGTTCTAATGATCGGTCAGTAGTAAAGATTCAAGAAATTATTCAAAAACTTTATGAAGAAACAGAAAGATTTGATACCAAAAACCGTGTCACATATGTTGTGCAAAAGGAGAATAAAGGAAAAAGAGATGCTTTAGCCTGGGGAGCGCAACTGGCAAAACATGATTTGATTGTGTTTGTGGATTCAGACAGCTTTTTAGATCCTTTTGCAATACGTAATCTCGTACAGCCTTTTAAGGATCCCAAAATGGGCGGCGTTTCAGGAAGGACTGATGTAGCCAATACCTATACCAATGGACTGACCAAAATGCAGTCTGTACGTTATTACATAGCTTTTAGAATCATGAAAGCAGCTGAAGCTTATTTTGACGCGGTGACTTGTCTTTCGGGACCGCTTTCGTGTTATAAGAAGGAGATTGTTTTAGAACACACAGAAGAATGGCTGAACCAGAAGTTTTTGGGTCAGCGGGCAACTTTTGGAGATGATAGGAGTATGACCAATTTTGTATTAAAGAATCATAGGACAGGTTATCAGGATACTGCAGTTTGTTCTACGGTTGTGCCAAATACTTATAACGTTTTTTTAAAACAGCAAATGAGGTGGAAACGTTCGTGGCTTAGAGAGTCTATTATTGCAGGGAGTTATATATGGAAAAAAGAACCCTTTATGTCAGTATCTTTTTATATGGGATTACTGGTACCCATTGCAGCACCTATTGTAGTTTTTTATAACTTATTTTATGTACCTTTAGTACATCATGTCTTTCCTACAACATTTTTAATTGGGTTATTGATGATGGCTTTATTGATGAGTATTGCACAGATGTTTTTGCGAAAAAGCTCTACTTGGATATTTGGGATGCTTTTCTGCCTTTACTACGAAGCTGTCTTATTATGGCAAATGCCCATTGCATGGGTGACCTTTTGGAAATCGACTTGGGGTACCCGCATGACACCGCAGGATGTAAAGGAGCAAGAGAAAAAAGAGCAAAAAAGGCTCAAATCCAACAAGGATGGAGGGAAAACGCAAGATGAAAAGATATGAGTTTTCCTCAAGAAAAGACATTAAAAAGTTAGTAAGGGGTATATTTCAAGGAATTGTACTTCTTTTAATAACCTATATTATTGTTACTGCACTATTGACCTTTGAGCGGTACACACCTTATGGTTTAGAAAACTCAATAGATGGAGATAAAGGATTTATTGCCATTTCCTATTTTGGAGTTGACAGAACAGGGGATGAGACACTTATCAGTACGAAGAGACTCGAAGAACATTTAAAGGCTCTTAAAACCTCAGGTTATGTTACCATAACGCAGCAGGATATCATAGATTATTATGAAAAGGGCAAAAAGCTTCCAGAAAAATCTTTGTTTCTGATTTTCGAAGATGGAAGGCGGGATACGGCGATTTTTGCTCAAAAGATAATGGAAGATTATAATTATCGGGGAACTATGTTAACCTATGCAGATAAATTCGAGGAAAAAGATAGAAAGTTCTTAATGCCTGATGAATTGATAGGGCTAGAAGAGAGTACATTTTGGGAATTAGGAACCAATGGTTACCGGCTTGAATATATTAATGTATTTGACAGAAATGAGAAGTATCTCTGAGCATGGTATACCTAAAGAAAGCTATGACAAGATGAAAGCACGTATCAGCTATGATTATGAGCAGGTAAAAAAGATTTATACGGAGGGAATTGGAAAAATCCCCAATATGTATATTTTGATGCATTCTAACACAGGGCAGTATGGAACGAATGATAAAGCAAGTGATGTTAATAAAAAGTGGATACATGAGCTTTTCAAAATACATTTCAATCGAGAAGGGTATTCTTTGAATAATAAAGAAAGTGCTATTTATGACCTTACCAGAGTACAACCACAGGCTTATTGGTCTGTCAATCATCTATTAATGAGATTGTGGGATGATACAAAGCAGGAGGTGGCCTTTGTAACGGGAGATGAAGATAAGGCTAAGATGTGGCAAAAACTGGAGGGACAAGCTGAGTTCATAGAGGATAAGCTTATCTTGACTTCTATGCCTCGGGGAAAAGGTATTCTCAGGCTAAGGAACAGTAAAGACTTAAAAAACTTTAATCTTTCTGTGCAGATGAAAGGCAATAAATTAGGCAGTCAAGGCATTTATGTCAGAGCCGATGAGACATTGGAAAACTATATATTTGTTCAATTAAAGGACAACGTTTTAAACGTGTATGAAAGATTGCAGGGTAAAGAAAAGTTGTTAGTTTCAGTGGATTTAGAGGATCACGATAGGGCAATAGCGACACCTGGGACTTCAAACAATATGGCGGTCAAGGACTATAAACCAGCTATGGAAATCAAAGATAGCGGCAGCCGCTTACTTACCTTTTCTATCAGCGAGGATGAGATGCATATCTTTATTGACGAAAAACCAGTTGTCAGTCATCTTAAGACCTTGCAATCTTTGGAAGGGTATGTTTATTTAGAGACTGCTTGGAGTGAAGGGGGATATAGTCAAAGAAATTTGACAGATGATGTATATGATGGCATATTTGAGTCATTGGTGATCACAACAGAGGAAAATAAAGGAGCAAAAATCAATTTTGATACCAGGTTACATGGGTGGGATAAACTAATGAATACGGTCAATGAAATAGGGGAAGGAATCATCAATTGGTTTATAAGAACGTTATAGTATGAGTAAAGGGGTAAAATATGAAAAGAAAGATAAGGATAAGCTGTATTTTAGGATGTGCTCTAATAGGTATCTACTTGATTACTGGAGGTGCTGACAAAGGGACCCCAAATGCTCAGCAAGAAAATAAAGACCAACTTCTTAAAAAGGATAAAAACAAGCAAGTAGATGCAATAAATCATGAGAGATTGCAAACTCAGTTTTCAGCATGGACTGTTTATTGGCATACGGAAGGGGTAGTGGAAGAAATACAGTTGGTTCAGGATAACATTGAGAATTTATGTTATTTTGCGGCTTATTTCGACCATAAAAACAAGCTGGTGATCCCAGAAGAGACAACGGAGATTTTTAAAGTCATTAAGCAAGACTTTTATGAAAAAAAGTGGACACATTATATGACAGTGGTCAATGATAAAGTCTATGAAGATAAATCCATATCTCTTAAAGATACACAGCTGTTATATCAATTGTTTTCAAATGAAGAGGTGATGAATCGGCATATCCAAGACATTTTGAATTTAGCTATACAGAATGGTTATAATGGCATAGAAATTGATTATGAGGCCATACGGATGGATTTAGAGCTTTGGAATCTTTTTATTGATTTTTGTAATAAACTTTATAAAGAGGCCGATACAAAACATCTGAAATTGAGAGTACTTTTAGAATCAAGCACACCCTTTGAGAAACTTACATTTTCTGAAGGGCCAGAATATGTTATGATGTGTTATAATTTATATGGTATGCATAGTGAACCGGGGCCAAAGGCAAACAAAGCATTTATAGAAAGCCTTATACAACAGATGAGTGTATTGCCTGGAGAAAAGAATTTTGCCATTGCCACAGGAGGATTTGATTGGAGCGTGAAAGGGACTGTAACAGCTTTGACAGAAATTGAGGCCTATAGCCTTGCAGTAGAATATAGCGCCAACATAATAAGAGATCCAGAGAGTCAAGCACTAGTCTATCACTATGAAGATTTGGATAAGATACAACATGAAGTGTGGTATGCCGATACAGTGACATTTAATCATTGGATTTCAGTGATTGAAACAGCAGGTGACTACGGGATTTCTGTCTGGCGTTTAGGAGGTAACCGAAGCAGTACATACTAAGCGGTCTGCAATTGTATTATTTTACTAATCCTTAAAGATGAGGTAAAATGATATAAGAGGTAGATGAGAAGGAGCTAAGTATGGATAATTTTATTTTTGCAGTTAATATAGTTTTTCCGTTATTTATAATGATTTTGATAGGTTATTTATTAACGGTTCTTAAGCTTTGGAATACTTCCTTTACAAATGCTGCGAATAAAGTGTGTTTTAAAGTTTTTTTCCCAATCTTACTATTTAATAACATTTATCAGACCAATATAAAACAGCTTTTTGATGGCAAGCTTATTCTATTTACCTTGATAAGTATTGCGCTGAGTATTGTTTTTTCACTTCTAATCATTACAATACTTGTTAAGGAAGATATTAAAAAGGGTGTTATTATACAAACCATCTTTAGATCTAACTTTATATTGTTTGGGATGAGTATTGCAGGGAATATATATGGACCTCAGGGTGTAGGTGTTGCGGCAACGCTAGTTGCAGTTGTTATTCCGATGTTTAATTTAAGTGCAGTCGTTATTTTGGCATTATTTAACCAAGAGAATCAGAAAGATATTAGATTTGTCTTTAAAGATATTATAAAAAATCCTCTTATTATAGGTAGTATACTAGGGATTATAACCTCTGCTCTTCACATAACATTTCCAGGTGCTGTCCAAAAGAGTTTAGAGGATTTGTCTGGCATCGCAACGCCACTGGCACTATTGATATTAGGAGGAGAGTTCGCGTTTAAAGGACTTAAAAAGAATACCCCATATATCCTTATGGGAACGATAGGAAGACTCATCATTGTACCAGTATTTGTATTAACAGCAGCTATTTTTTTAGGCTTTAGAGACTATAAGCTGGTTGCATTGTTGGCAGCGTTTGCTTCGCCTACAGCAGTAAGTTCTTATATTATGGCAGCAGAGGCTGGGGCGGACAGTGAACTGGCAGGTCAGCTGGTGGTCATTACGACTTTTTTGTCACCCTTAACCCTATGTTTGTTTATATATAGCTTTAAATCTATGG
>JAQSYC010000254.1 GCA_029256345.1 Clostridia bacterium
GCCAATATCCGCGCACTGATTAAAGGCAGTCAAATATTAGCGGCCTCTCAGAAACTGCGGGTACAGGATGCTTATGCGATACGCTGTATACCACAAGTCCATGGAGCCATTAGAGATACCCTTGATTATGCAAGAAAAGTCTTAGAAATAGAGATGAACTCAGTAACAGATAACCCTATTCTTTTTTTGGAAGATGAGGCAGTTATTTCAGGAGGCAATTTTCACGGTGAACCCTTAGCTTTTGTATTTGACTATATGGGGATTGCAGTGGCTGAACTAGCCAGCATCTCTGAAAGAAGACTGGAAAGAATGGTTAATCCGGCCTTGAGTGAGGGACTTCCTGCTTTTTTAACAAGACATGGCGGCTTAAATTCTGGTTATATGATTTGCCAATATAGTGCGGCTTCTATGGTTTCGGAAAACAAGGTATTTGCCCATCCTGCCAGTGTAGACTCTATACCAAGTTCAGCAAATCAAGAAGATCATGTCAGTATGGGGACGACCGCAGCAAGGAAAAGTGTTATGATTGTTGAAAATACGTTATCGGTGTTAGCTTTTGAGCTGATGGCAGCGGTACAGGGTGTTGATTTAAGAGGGGGAGAGTCTTCGCCAATGAACAAAAAGGTCTATGATATCGTAAGACGGGACATTGCTTACCTAGATAAAGACAGGGAATTAAGAATAGATATAGCCCGAATCAATGAGTTAGTAAGAAGCGGAGAGCTTCAGGAATGTGTGATGGAAGTGCTAAAGGATTTCAAATAGTTACAGGACTGCATAGATTTCACACTTTAAAGTTTGATTCATTCTGAAGGCTCTATGGTGTGAAATCATGGAGAGAAGCAACTGTGGGGTTATGATTAACGTGGGTTTACATGTTGCTTCTCTATATTAAAGTGATAAATTAAAATTGGCTCTCTGGCATAAATAGGGTATAATAAATGAAAAGCCTTAGGAGTGATAGTGAGGATATTTGAGATGAAGTTACTGCTTAATAAAGAAACCAAACAACCTATTTATAAACAGATTGCAGATCAATTAGATGAGGCCATTAGAAAAGGGGTATTAAAAGAAGGGGAGCAGCTGCCTACAGAGCTTCAATTATCACAGGAGTATGCTATTGCACAAGGTACGATAAAAAAAGCCTATCAAGAGCTGCAAGACAGAGGGTTAGTTATAAAAATTCAAGGTAGGGGAACTTTTGTCACACAAAAAAGTACCCTGGAGGCTAGGGCAGAAGCAGAAAGACTTATAAAAAATACTTTTATGGAGTTTGAGTCTTTGATTTTAACAGACAAAGCTAAGGTTTATAAAATTTTCAGAGGAAAGCTAAGGGAGCGTTTTGAACGGAAAAAAGTAGTTAAAGCAGCCCTGATTGACTGTTCACCAGAAGTGCTGGCGACTATAGCGTATCAAATTTCAGATATAACCTCTCTGCAAGTAGTGCTGTTAGAGATTGATGAGGTATTCGAGAATAAACAGTTGCTTGAGGGCCACTTTGATTTTCTTGTGACAACCGAGGCACATTATAAGGAACTGGCAGCGTTTGTTTCAAAAGATAGGTTCTATATTGAAAAACTTAATTTATCAGTCAGTAAATCGACAGTAACCCATCTTGTAAAAATAGAGGAACAACTGTCTATAGGCATACTTTACCGGAGCAGGCATTTCCTGGGAAATATTTGTAAAACCTTAAAAAGGCTTGGTAGAGAAAATGAGGTTATGGCTATCCAGTATAATGAGCACACAATGGATATAGGGTGTATCAAAGAGGATACTGGTGTGATAATCGTTCCTCCTGATTATTTAAAAACATGTTCCCAAACACTACTTGAAGAGATTAAAGCCTATGAAAAAGAGAACAAAATGCTTCTGGTTTTTGAATATATGGTGGATAAAGGGTCCTTAGTTCATCTTGAAGAAAAAGTCTATAAGTGTTACAACGAGAAGAAATGAGGGAAAAGCAAAATGAATTTTCACATTGATTCGCAGCAGAATAAACCCATATATAAACAGATTACAGAACAGTTTGATAGGGCTATTCAAGAAGGGACTTTAAAACCAGGACAGAGACTACCAACAGACAGAGAGCTGAGTATTCAGATGGGGATATCAAGGGGGACTGCTAAAGCCGCCTATGAGGAACTGACGCGGATGGGGAAAATCCAAAAGACTCAGGGCAAAGGGACCTTTATAGCAGGAGGAACGAAAGGCAATGAAAATAAATATATAGAGGAAATGCTAAAAAAACTCTTTGATAAAATAGAATTAGTGGATATGATAGAAGAAGAGGTTGATCAGATAGCTAGAGACTGTATTTGGCAAAACTTAAAAAACGAAGAAAAAATAAAAATAGCCTGGGTAGACTGCAGCTTAGAACTACTCCAGGAGACTAAAAAACAAATAGAAAAGAATGTGCCAGTGGAAGTCACAACCTATGTGCTGGATGAGGTAATGGAGGCGAAAAGTCTGCCAGATGAGAGATATGACTTTGTGGCTACAACTCTAAGGCATTACCCGGATCTTGTTAACTGTTTAGGAAAAAGGCCCATGGTCATAGAGAGGGTGTCTCTTCGTATTGCTGATGAAACCCTTAAAGAATTCGTAAAGATTGAAAATACCAACAAGGCGGCCATTTTTTACAAAAGTACGCCTTTCTTGAAGTTAATCCAAGACCACTTGGACGAATTTGGCATAGCAACTCAGCAGGAAGGTTACGCTATTGAAAATGAAATGGAGGCTTTTATAGAAAAGATAGAAGCGTATCAATGTGTTATTGTCCCTTTTAATGAAACCCAAGAACATCTAATGACTGTACTAGAGCGGTGTAAAGAACGAGGGATAACTGTCATTGAATTCAAATACCACTTAGACAAAGGGTCACTGCACCACCTTGAGGAGCGGGCAATGACCTGTTGGTTTGAGAAAGCATTGCAATAAGGCATAAACACTTACTGCAGTTAAGAATAGGAGAAAAAAGAATGAATCAAAATAAAGAAGAAATTTTAAAAGAGATTTTAGGTATTAGAAGAAGATTAAATGCCATTAAACGAGATGTAACAAGAGAAATTGATATTTTTGAAGAGCAGATGGAAAAGTCTTTAAGAAGAATTGATAAAATAAGCTATTTATCTAAGAAATTCAGCGCAGCAGAGCTACAAGGTATACATGAAGCTTATGAAGCACTCTTAAATGCACCAAGAACTTAAGAAGGGAGAAGCTTATGGATATAAAGGTCTATTGTCTGTCTTTACCTAAGTCATCCGAAGACTATCCTTTTGGAGATGAACCGGCAGTCATTAAAGTTAATAAAAAGATATTTGCAATTTTTAATAATGAAAATGAGATTTCATTAAAGTGTGACCCTATGCAAGCGATAAAAGACTCGTATAAAGCCGTTGTTAATACTTTTCCTAAGAAAGACAGGGGAGTGTACTTAAATTTATTAGAGATGCTGTCATAATTTCATAAAGGTCCCTATGAGAGATTTGGTGAGACTTACGCCTTTACCTTCAACTGGATTAAAGAAAACGCTTATGAAGTACTTGATCACCCCAGAGAATCTTATATTGAGGGGATATGGAATAAAGAGAGCGAAGAGGAATGGTTGACAGAAATTCAGATTCCTATTAAGCAAGGATAGAGAGAGGCCTCATTTGATTGAGGCTCTTTTTTTATGAGTTTTATATAAAAGGTACACTTAAAGAACATCTTAAAGTATCCATTGATTTAGTCCGTGCATAAAATACCTCAGGATTAGGGAAGTTAAAGTATTAAAAGGGAACTTCAATTTCCAAGGTACAACTAGGGGTGTTAATGATGTTGAATAAAGAAATAGCCAGATTAAAAGATGTTTTAAATACTTTAATTGCTAAAAATGCAGATTATGCTGAAATATTAAAAGTTAGCCGTGAATTAGATAAACTTATAGCCAAGGTCAGTCAGATATCACCAAAGGTGCAAAAGAATAACTTTACAATTTAAATGAAAATGGTATAATACATACGACTTAAAAAGTAGAGGAAATTTTAAGAGAGGAGATGACTTTATTGAATTTAGATTTTTTAATTGGACCTGCAGTTGGTGGTATAATAGGTTATATTACAAATGGGATAGCCATCAAAATGTTATTTAGACCGTTAAAACCCATTTATTTAGGGGGAATGAGACTGCCGTTTACTCCTGGGATTATCCCAAAGGAAAAGGGAAGAATGGCTAGAAGTATTGGCCGAGTTGTAGGTAAAGATCTTATTAATGATGAGGTATTGGCCAAAGTTCTGTTGCAGGAAAATATTTTTAGACATATAGATGAAAGAATAGAAAGCATTTTAAAGGACCATGAAGAGAGTCAGCTAACTATTCGGGATTTTTGCACACAAATAGGAGAAGAAGAGCGATTGGAAAGACTAAAAGAACGAGCAAGTGAAGTAATTGTTCAAAAAATTTATACAAAAATAGTTGCATTAGATCTAGGGAAAATAGCTATGGAGAATCTTGTAAACAGGCTTGATAAATCAGTCTTTGGAGCTTTCTCCTTATTCATCAATGACAGCCTTATAGAAAACATTGCAGCAAAGCTTGCACCTATAATCAATGAAATGGTAGAGAAAGAAGGAGAAGCGCTTATTGCAGATTTTGCTCGGCAAGAAGGAGAAGAACTTTTGGACAAGCCGTTGTATGAGATTATTGAGAAGATAAAAGAGAATATAGATATTATAAAAGGACTTAT
>JAQSYC010000255.1 GCA_029256345.1 Clostridia bacterium
CCTGGCAATAACAATCTGACTAATTTTATCATCCTCTGCTAAAAGAATATGTCCCTTTAACCTTTTCTTTTCAACCATTTCCATAGAAAAATCTTTACGATCTTGCAAAGACCCTACTTTAAAACAAAGTGTAAAAGAAAAAACGCTTCCTTCCCCTTTTATACTTTCCACCCCTATTTTGCCATCCATTATATCGACTAGTTGCTTGCTGATTACAAGTCCCAACCCTGTTCCTGCATATTGTTTTGTAAAAGATGCATCGATTTGACTAAAACTCTTAAAAAGTTTATTCACATCCTCTTTAGATATACCTATACCGGTATCTTTTATTGAAAACTCAATTTCACAGTTTTCACCTATTAAAGATCGATAATCCGCCTGAATCGTTATAGAACCCTTATCCGTAAATTTAACAGCATTAACAATCATATTGTTAAGGATCTGCTTAAGCCTATGTAAATCGCCTACCAAATACTTAGGAATTTGGGGATGGATTTTAACATATAAACATAACCCTTTTTTCTCGATGGATTGATTATGTATCTTGACTAAATCATCTATCAAAGTCTGAAATTCAAATAAAATAGGCTTTATGGACATTTTTCCTGCCTCAAGTTTTGAAAAGTCCAATACATCATTGATAATATTCAGTAATGAATCCACACATGTTTTTGCAATAAAAAGGTTTTCTTTTTGCTCATGATCTAAGTTTGTAAACAATGTTAAATCAATCATGCCTACAATCCCGTTTAAAGGGGTTCTAATTTCATGACTAATGTTTGCTAAAAATTCACTTTTGGCTCTATTAGCCATTTCTGCTTGTTCCTTAGCCCTTTGTAACTCTAGATGTGTTCTCTTTCTATCATCAATATCTTGTATAATGATTGCTATATGATTGTTTTGAGGACTATAAATATTGAGAGAATACCATCTCTTGGTAGACTTTAGAAAAATTTCATCTCCATAAATATACCTTCCTTTAAGAATAGCGTTTATCTTTTTTAAGACTTCTTGTATACTTCTTGTGTCTCCGCTAAATATTTCTGTTAATTTCTTGCCTAAAATATGTTTCTTCCAAAAATCAAATATTTTTTCAAATCCTTCATTAATTTCTAGAAATTCTAGATCCACTATGTCGTGATTAGAACCATATAATACTTTGCAGTAAGCAAATCCCCCTTCCATATTCATAAATAAAGAATAATATTTTTTGTTGCTTTCCCCAATCTTAAGTTCCGCATGTTTTCTATCCGTAATATCTAAAACGGTTCCTAAAAAACCAGAAAAGATATTGTTTAAATCAAAATAAGGAGTCGCTATACACAACATATGACGATATTTCCCATCTTTTCTGCACATTTGCATCTCCATTTGATAACCTAAGTTGTTTTCAAATTTAGGACTATCTACCTTTGTTTGATAATCATAGGTTTCTTTATGGAATATAGTTGAAAGCGTTTTTATTCCCTGTTCCTTATCCATGCCTAAAAAATCTAGAAAGGTTTGGTTTAAATATTCATATTTTTGATTTGTATCTGTTTTCCACACCATAATGGGCAACGTATCTAACATCTTAATAACAGAATGCTTTGCTTTGTTCAGTTCTTCTTCATGGCTCACCTGCGCCGTAACATTTTCGATAATGACTCCAATTTGATTTTCCGCCTCCGTTGTAATAAAAACAAAGTTGAATTTCATCCATAGGCGTGTAGGCACACCATAAATGAGAACTAGCATAGAAATAACAATTTCTTCTGAATGCTCGTCTGTTATAGGCAGTTGGTACATAATTTGTCTAAACTCACAGGTCTTGCATACTTCTGATTTCCCACATGTTTCCTTAAAACTCACGACACACTGCATAGCCTGTTCGATTTGCTTACCTACTATATCACTTTTAGGCATACCAAACATCTCGGAATAGGTGCTGTTGACTTGTTTAACCACTCTATTTTGATCCATTATAATCATCCCTAATGGCATCAATTCAAATAAGACTCTTAGATTATTTTTCTCCCTGCTTATTTCTTTTTCCATTTCTCTTATTTTTGTAATATCACGAAATACGATAACAACCCCATGTAATTCCCCTTCTAACCCTTTAACAACTGAAAAACTGGCTGAGATATAATATCTAACTCCATGTTTTGCTATAAGCTTAGATCCGCTAGTGAGTCCCATGGTTTTATTTTTTTGAATCACTTGTTCTATCTTATTTTTTATTAATATTTTCTCTTCTTTTATATGGATATCAAAAACCTCATCAATATCTTTGCCAGTTGCCTGTATTCCATGCCATCCAGTAAGTTTTTCAGCCTCCAAATTCATAAAGTCAATCACACCATTTTTATCTGTTGCTATAACCCCATCACCCATACAAGACAGCGTTGCAGCCAATTGATCTGAATGAATGGCTGCTCTCCTTCTTATCTCCTCTGGCATATCATCCACCTCCAACTAAATTTTGATGGGCTGCGTGTAGATTTTTATGGCTCCCGTTGCAGCATCCATTTTAATGGTACGGCTCATATATCCCCCAACATCAGTGAGTTTATAATTTACTCCTGTATAGAGAAAAATTTTCTTAATCATTTCTAAGTTTTTGGCACCAATATTAAAAAAATCATTTTCTCTAATTGAAAGAGCACCTCCAAAAATCTGAATATCTAACTCATTTTTAAAGCATCCATATTTGTACTGCATTTCTTTTATGAGGAGTGGAATGCCCACGGTGGCATAATATCCCGGTCTTAGGATATCCTCTTTAATGCCAAAATCATTAGGAAGTGCTATATGCATCATCCCTGCTACTTTTTTAGCAGGGCTGTAAACCGTTACACCTACACACGAAGCCAAAGCATATGTCTCCAGTGTATCCTCTGCATGACTTGTAATCGCGTAATCCCCTATGCCAATAATATGATTCATATTTTCACCTCAACATCCCGCATACTACTTGCGGGATGTTTTCAAGAGCTACCTGCTTATCTACTGCGCCTATATGAAATGCCACCTTTGGCATCCCGTACACAACACTAGATGCTTCATCTTGCCCTATGGTTCTAGCACCTCTTCGTTTCATAGCTAAAAGTCCTTTTGCCCCATCATAACCCATTCCAGTTAAAATGATCCCTATAGCATGCTCTCCATATTCTTGTGCCACTGATTCAAACAACACATCTACCGAAGGACAATGTCCATTTACTTTATCCCCTGGTGCTACCTGTAATTTATGTCTATCGCCAATCTTCTTGACTTTCATCTGCTGATTTCCAGGGGCAATATAGACTGTTCCCCCCTCTAAATAATCTCCTGTTTGAGCTTCCTTAACCTTAAATTGCGTTTGTTTATCAAGTCTTTCTGA
>JAQSYC010000256.1 GCA_029256345.1 Clostridia bacterium
ATGCCGTACGCTAACAAGTCTTTGCCTGTTATAGCCATCATTTTCTTGTTGTAACATTCCCCGTGCTGTATAATCTCTTCTTTTATAGCCCTCTGCAGCTCAATGGCCTCTAACTTGGGCCTCAATTTTTCTGGATTTTGAGCTTTGACGTCTGCCAGCTGTACTAGCAAGAGCTGATCAAATAACTCCCCGCCCATAACATTAAGTACTTTTTTTATACTTATTTTAGATAGCTTGTTTTTGAGGTGATAGTCGTGATACTCAATGAGTAAAACAATGTCTCGTATCGTATGATTATCTAATCTAAGCTCTTTAAGAATCTTTTCAGCCATTTGAGCCGACTTTTTGGGGTGGTTATAAAAATGATCAATTCCTTTTTTATCTGTGGTCCGTGTATAAATCTTTCCGATATCATGTAAAAAAACAGTTAATCTCAAGAGCCTGTCTTGGGGTGTATTTTCCATGGCTACTATGGTATGGCAAGCTACATCATAAATATGGTGGGGATGGTGCTGCTCCATATCATAAGCTTTGTTGAATTCAGGCACTATATACTCCATAAGCTCTAATTCATGGAGCTGATGCAGATGTGCTGGGCTGGGCGATACACATATCTTAATAAATTCATCCCGAATTCTTTCTTTACTAATATGTCTCAGCAGTTCTTTACATGCACGTATTCCCTTTAAGGTATCTTCTTCTATTACAAACCCTAGCTGGGCAGAAAATCTAACTGCCCTAAGAATTCTTAGGGCATCCTCTGAAAAACGTTCTTTAGCATCTCTTACTGAGCGGATACATTTAGCCTCTATATCTAACAGCCCATTGTAGGGGTCGATAAATCCTCTGACTGGGTGATATGCTATGGCATTCATTGCAAAATCTCTTCTAGATAAGTCCAAAGTAATGTCTTCTACGAAGTCTACACTTCCCGGCCTTCTGAAATCGGTATACTCTCCTTCTATACGATACGTCGTCACCTCATAATGCTCTCTGTTTAAGACAACCGTTACTGTACCATGCTGTATACCCGTATCATAAGTTCTTAGAAATATCTTTTTTATCTCCTCCGGTTTTGCTGACGTTGTAATATCCCAATCACTCGGCTGTCTGTACATAAGCATATCTCTTACACAGCCTCCTACAATGTAGCCTTCATAACCGGCCTTCTCAATCGCATCTATAATTTCCAGTACATCCTTGGGTATTTTTTTATTGTAATCTATTGACATATTTAAATCCTCTTTCTTAACAGACTGCTTTTCACTTTATCACATTTATTATATACCCATTCTCCCTATAACCCTATACATTTTTCCAGTATTATGCTTGCTTGATATAAATATCTGATAGCTCTATCGTTGTATTTCTATCCTTATGTTTAGATAATATCTTTTGAACTTTATCCTGACAGACTTCTTCCACTGTATAGATAGGAAAATATAACGTAAAGGTTGTACCTTCCCCCTCCTTGCTAAAGACTTCCACCTTTCCGTGGTGCAGCTCTACAAGAGCATGGACTAAGGTAAGTCCCAGTCCACTTCCCTCTACATTTCTGATTAAAGATTTATTGACCTGCATAAATGTTTCAAATATATACGGTTGCATTTCTCTATTGATACCTATGCCTGTATCTGTTACACCGATGACAACGTATCCTGCCTCCTGATACATATTTACAAAAATCTTTCCTTCCCTCTTGTTATACTTAATGGCATTGGATAAAAGGTTAAGTATAATCCTTTCGAACAAATCTCGGTCAATTGCCATTTCTAATTCTTCCATTTCTGTATCAAATATAATTTCTATATTGTTAGATTGTGCATACGGCAGTGTGGACAGCGTAATATCCTCTGTTAACTCCACAATATCTACGTTATGCAGTTCGATTTTTATACCCTCACCTTCTATCTTAGTGATGTCTATAATGTTATCTACCAGACGAATGAGCCTATAAGAATTCTGCTTCAATATCCTTATGGATTTGGGTAAGAGCTTAAGCGCATCCTCTTTATTTTGTACTTGTTCCAACAACTGTGACGTACTGATCATAAGATTAATGGGTGTCTTAAACTCATGGGACACGTTGGCGAAAAATTCACTTCTTACCTTGTCTCTTTCTCTGCTTTCATACAGCAGCCTTCTATGTGAAATATCCTGAATAACCATAATAAAACTTTGAGATTCCGTTTCCTTATTTTTTGCAACGATAGTGACTTCTACTTCTTTGACCTCTCTATGTAACGTTTTTATACGCATTTCGATTTGCCTCGGAAGCTCTTCTGCCATATACTTATCTATGTCTTCCATAAACACCCTTTTAAGCTCGTGCCATGTGATATGTTGTCTTTCTCCTACTCCCAAAAAGTTCATACCACATTCATTAATAAATTTTAGTTTTCCATCCTCTAGTAAAATAACTGTATTAGGAATACCTGCCAAAAGCTCTTTATAACCCTCCTGAGATTGTCTTAATAATTGCTCAGTTTTTTGTCTCTGAACTATATTTATCATTAATATCCCTATGACCAAAACTAATATCACTATGATATTAATAAAAAAGATACCTGCCACTTCTTTATTAAGCATAAAGTACTTTAAAGATTTATCCTCTACCTCAAAAAACATCTTCTGCGTTAAGGGGATACCTACCCCTAAGCTTTTATCCAAAAAATCCCACTCTCGTCCTAGTGCATAATATATATCATAAATAAAAGAAAAAAATACGCCTATTACTGTTAAAAGGATTCGCATTTTGAATTTCTTCATATATCCTCCATACTATTTTAAATTTTTTAATTATTAGTTTATTTTATTACTTTTTTTATATTTATTCAAATAGTATTTTTAATTTTTAGCAATTAAATTGTTAAATATTATACAAAATCACAAGATTTTTATACTAATATTATACTTTATGTCAAACAATGTTATATATTAGCAAATTATATCTTGTTTTACAATTATTTAAATTCCTTTCTTTCTTTAAAAATTTATTAAATAAAAAAAGAAGACCTTCAGTTAGCATAAAACTGAAAAATCTTCTCTTTTATTTAAATATGAATCTATTAAAATATCTTGTGAGGATTTAGAATATGTTTTTCATCAAAAACAGTTCTTATTTGTCCCACTTAGTTTTGTACCAGTCTGGTTTTTGGAATCCGCTGAACAGATATTCATCGCTTTCTATAATGTTCGTAAATGCTTCTGACTCCACAACTTCAATAATATCTTTTACAAACTGTGCTTCAAGATCTGCATTTTTAACCGCAATAAGGTTTTTATATTCTTCTGTAAGCTGTTCTGTATAAAGGGCTGTTTTAAGATCAATACCAGCTGCTATAGCATAATTTCCTGGTAT
>JAQSYC010000257.1 GCA_029256345.1 Clostridia bacterium
AAACTTTAGCTGAAAAGGTTGAGAGAGTAGCTGATGCAGGTCTTGAAGTTCAAGACTTAAACGGACATGATACAGGTATGAAGGTAGAAAAGATATAAATTTATAGCCGGGGTTTATCCCCGGCTATTTTTATTGTGCTTTTTTAAGAACATAATATTGAGGTTTCATGCCTCGATAAACATAATCTCCGCTTTTCCATTCTATAAACAAATAGGTCTGATCTTTTATGGTTTTAATGGTGCATTTACTTGCAGTCTTTTCATCATGGTTGATTATCAAATCACCAGTCCAGCTAAGTTCAGCAGTTATATTCTGGTTATCCATGTTCTTAATGACTAGGCTGCCATTCTCTAATATATCCAATTCCTTTAAAAATAAATTGTCTCCATTCCAAAGTATAATAGGCCTAAAATCATCAATCTCTTCTATGAAATCAACGGATTCCCAATGTCCAATCATTTCCGTATTGTTTGAAAATAGATAGTCTATTTTATCCACTAGTTTTGGGACTTCATAGCTCGAATAATCATTTGCATCTACCTGCTTTAGAACATAATAGTTTGGCTTCATAAACCTAATGACGTAATCACCACTTTTCCACTCCATGAACATGTATTTGCCGCCATTAATTTCTTTAATCGTATATTTGCTGGCGGTTTCCATCTGGGGGCTGATTATTACACCCTTTGTCCATGTGCTATTGGAGTAGGTTAGATTGGAATTTTCAATTCTATCAAGCATTTCCCCGTCTTTGATAAATACCAAATCATTGAGATAAAGCTTATCATAGGTGAACTGTTTTTTTGGATCAAAATCACTAATGTCATTTACAAAATCCACAGTTTCCCATTTGCCTATAACCTCAGAATCATCAACAAAGGGTAGATCAGTTTTATCAACCAATCGTGATAACCCCGCGTAGCCAATTGTAAAGCAGGAAAACAGTGAAAAAATAACTATTAATGGAATTAAGGCCGCTTTTCTATACTTTGACTTGATTTTATTTTTATTACTATGCAAATCCCATAATGATTCAAAGGATATACTGGTTGAGGTATTTTGCAGGGCATTTTCCATAACATTATTTATTTCATTTTTAGATTGTTTCATTGATTACCTCCTAAGCACTAATCCTCCAAAGGCATTATTCTTCGAAACTCTGAAACAACTTGATAGGATTAGCTATTTTACCTAGTTTATATATTTTTCCATCATTCTCAATATCTATGGTTGAGGCTGTATCTAGTGCTTTTTTCCAAAACACTTCTGGGGTAATGCTTGGATCTGCTTGGCAAGATAAGGCATATAATCCTGAAATATAAGGAATGGACCAACTCCATCCCCCGGATGAGTAAAATACATAGTCTTCTTTCCCAGTAGGGCTTGCCGTACACCTTGAATCCATAGGGACTAATAGGGTATCTTGCCCAAAGCTAGTTATTCCGGCAAAATATCTCTTTGCCCAGAATTCACCAGGCTTATAAGTGCTCAAATCATTCGGGTCGCTTAAGCCATCTCTTCCTAATCCTGAAAACTTAAACCCATGCGTTTCATATAGTGATGATGAAACTACAAATACACCTTCGTTGCCAGCCCTTTTTACTGCTTCTGTAACTTCCTTATATCCCTTTTGTTGTGGGCTCCATCCCACTGAGATAGATATAACTCTTATTTTTTTATCTTTTGGTAAGCTATTGTTTATTTCCAGTATTCTATCGATGGATTGTGCTGTATATGAGAAGTCATATTCAAATATATTATTCTTTACGCCTCCATGAGTTTCGGCGATATAATAAAGCTCTGCTTCGGGAGCAACGCCGACTGTTTTTCCAAGTGCGATTGATGCGACAGCCGGACCATGCATTTGTGCCTCCTCTTTTCTGCTGATATTTATTTCTTCATAAAACTTTACTCTATCAGCATATTCTTTATGATTAACAAGTAGCGTCTGGTCAATGATTGCGATACTTACCCCTTTGCCGGTAATGCCATTCTTATGAAGTTGTCTGATATTTAGACCTGGATCTTTACCCAACTCCATTATCTTCATAGGGTTAAAGCCCTCAGGCAATTTATCAGGCCATTTTGTCTGACTATCAAAATCTGCATGCAGCAGGTCAGATAATCTGGCACTTAAGTCTAGTGAAGATAAATCTGCACTCCTGACATCTACTTGCCAATTTTTATTTGAATTCTCATTATATTGAGATAAAGCTTCTAATTTTCCGTGAAGTCTCCTAAAGTTTGCGGCAGAAGGATATCTTGCAATATTAGGACCTATTTCCGTTTCAACAACTGGTTGTGTTTTTGTACAACCGACAAGGATTAATATAGAAAGGAGTGCTACCCCTTTAAGTAATTTATTCATGCTCTAAACCTCCCAAAATGAAGTTTGTATGGGCTAATTGCTTGTACAGATTCCTTAATGCTGTATTAAGCCTAGACTTGCACGTGCCAAGCGGAATTCCTAAAGTATCTGCCACATCACTAAGCTTCATATCAGAATAATAATGAAGTACAATTACTTCTTTGCTTTTATGTGTCAATAAATCTACTGCCGCCCATAAAGTCACTTCTTCTTCATTTCTTAATATTATGTTTTCGGTGTCGTCACAAGCAGCGTGCTCGGGAAGCTGGTCCATAAAGCTGAGCCATCTTTGTTTGCGCAAAGCGTTGCGAGTGGTATTAAGTGTGATTTTATAAATCCATGGCTCAATAGGTCTTCTAGTATCATAGGTATGATACTTACTAAATATATGTAGGAAGGTCTCTTGTGTAATATCATCAGCCATGACCTTTGATTTTGTTAGAAATAGAGCAACTCTAAATACATAAGCAGTATGATTGTTAAATATCATCTCTGCAGTTTCTTTAGAAATTCCTATGTTCAATGAAATCCCTCCTACAAATCTTGCCCAATGTATACATTGCATTCAATATACACAACGAGTCAGAAAAAGGTTCGGTATGTTTCTAATATTTGTAAAAAAATTTATTAATTAAATGATACCATAAAAAATACGCCCAAAATGAGCGTATGTAGCATTAATTGAATTTTTACTTGAATATCATCGTTCAGCAGCACGTAGTAATATATTCCTCCCACCTACCATGAATCTTGATGTATTTATAAGGCAGGCTCTTCGTTGTAGAAGCCTATAGCTTCTCTACTATTCTTAAGAAGGCTTTGCTTTGAATCATTCCTTTGAGCTTTCCTTCATTTTTTAAAGTATTTGTCTATTAGCTTCTCTGCCATTCGCTTTTGTGCGTTAGCTTGAGCGATTAGCATAATGATGGTAAGAAAAATCTCGGCTATATCCTTGTC
>JAQSYC010000258.1 GCA_029256345.1 Clostridia bacterium
AGTTTTGCCTATAGCATAGGAAGCTCCCAACACTTTAAATGCATTGAGATTAAATCTATAGGACTCATCCTTCACATAAACAGACGCTATACCTAAATGCTCGGCTAAATTTTCAAGGTTTATAAAAGGTGTTTTTTGGTATTCCTTAAAACTTTCATGAAATGCCATGACTTCTTTATAGGTGTTTTCTTTTAATACTTTGCTCTCCCAAGCCATCTCAGATTTTTTATATGAATTTTTAATCCATTTTAGTTGTAAACCCATTATTTTTCTCCTTTTTCATTCTATTTGCAAACTTTGTTCCTGATAAAAATCATGTTTTTAAAGTTTATTATAGAGACTAAATGGCAGAATTCAATCTTTTTACATCGATCCTGTAACATTTCTATTTTCAAACCATAAGTTTATCTCTTTTTAATATTTAATTCTCATTTTGAGAAATTTTATATGTCTTTTCTATTTCAATATGATAAGTTTCTATTTTTCGATAAAGTGTAGCCATACTTATTCCCAATACTTTGGCTGCCGCCTTTTTCCCCTGTGTCGTATTGACATATCGGTTCATTACCTTGATGATTGTACTTTTTTCTAGCTGTTGCAGATTAAATTCTTCCGTCTCCGTCTCAGTACTGACATTTAGCTTTTCTAAGATTTCCTTATGGGTGACCGTGCCGCTCTGATTTAGCACCACCATATAGCTCATCACATTTTCCATTTCCCTAATATTTCCAGGCCACTCATAATGCTTAAGCGCCTCCATTGCCTCTGGTTCAAGCTTTAATTGTTTGCCTTCCATATAGCTGTACTTAGCTAAAAGATAGGTGATGAATGGTTCAATATCCTCCTGCCTATGTCTTAAAGGCGGTATATAAAGCACAAAGGTACATAATAAATAATACAGATCCTTTCTGAATTGGTTTTGATTCGTAGCTTTTCAAGTAATCTTGCCTGAGCTCTTAGGGGCAGGTCTGCTGCCTCATCTAAAAACAAAGTCCCTTCTCCTGCCAGAGTGATTTGACTTAACGGATACTCACCAAATATTTCTTCAATACTCGCTTCCGTTATGCCTGTACAGTTCACCTTAATGAATGGCTTATCCTTTTGAGGGCTGTCTTTATGAATTGCCCTTGCAAAACTTTCTTTACCTGCCCCACTCTCTCCCAGAATAAATAAATGTTTATCAGTCTGAGCCAGCCTTTTGGCCTGTTCTTTTGATTTTATAAAAGTTTTGGCACTTCCAAGCATCGTATCAAAACTGCATTCTTCCTTGTGTACCTGTACATAACGCTTTTTTACATCAACAACATCTTGGAATATAAATACTTCCATATAATGCTGCATCTCTGTTGTTATTTTATAAACCCGTCCTTCTACATAAATCTTTTTTTGCCCGATTCTAAAGACATACTGACTGTTCGTCTCTCTGTTTTTTTCTTCTATGGGCATACATTTAAAAGCATTAATTTTATACAAATACTCTAGTTGTTTTTGATTGTTTCCTAAAATATTTTCTGCGTATTTATTCATATACCTTACTGTATGGCCTTTACCAAAGATTAATACCCCTTGGCTTACAAACTCCATCACTTTCTGAAGCATATGAGAAGTTACAATATTTTCCTCATAATAAGTGTATTCACCTACTTTAGAAGCTATAAGTTGTGCAATATTTTCTAAAAAATCTATATAATATGATAAATTATCAAATACAACTTTTTTTTGATCTTTATTAAAACATGCCAGTGCAATAACTCCGAGTACTTCAGATTCTAATATAATGGGACAACCTATCTCAAATACCTCTTGGCACGCCTCTTGGTGAGGACATTCCTGACAAATTGGATGCTCTCTTGGCTCTTCAATGACTAAGTTACACTTGTTTTCTAATACCCATTTAAAACCTGTGGCTTCCTTTTCTATATACGTTCCGACAGTGCTGGCAAATTGTCCTGTGCCAGCTATCCGGTAAAGCTTATTGTCGGTAATATCAACATCTACTTGTAGTACCTTTGAGATAACATCTGAATAACTGATGACCTCTTTTTGTATTCTTCTTAGTAAGGGCTCTGCCATCTTCTAATCCCCCTTGTACTTATAGATCTCACACTTTAAAGTTTCAGAAAGTTTAATCGTTTGCGATACAATGCAATAATTTTTTATAATCTTCTATCGTATCCAAATCCATCAGGATGCTTTCATCATTTACTTCTACAATGGTACGACTTTTTTTAGCCAGATAATTTTTAAGACTGGAGTCTTCTGGCTCCTCCAATATTTCTTGGATAAACTCCCTCTTTAACAGAATAGGATGTCCTCCTCGTTTATGAAAGCTAGGCACAATGATTTCTCCCTCTGCTTGCAATAGACTCAGACAAATTTTTTTGTTAATGAGCGGATAATCCCCGGGCGTAAGGAAAAAGCGTGCTGTATTAACTTGTTGTATCCCCTTTTTGACTGAACTAAACATGCCGTCATCATACTTTTCATTATAAACCAACTCTACATGTTCATAATTTTTTACAATACTTTCAATCTTTTCTATTTGGTAGCCCCCTACCACTATAATCGATTCACATACAGTACCCATTGTCTCAATGACTCTTGCTAACAGTGGTTTTCCAAAGAAATCAAGAGACATTTTAAAAGTGCCTGCCCTGCTTGAATAACCTGCTGCTAAGATTACAGCCGTCAAATCTTTTCGGCCTTCTACGTGCTGCATGCAGGGCTCTATTTGTATACAAGGCTCTATTTGTATGTGGTCTCCTATCCTAATTTCCCCTCCACTTATCACCTTAGTAAATACCCCTTCCTGAGGCATCACACATTTACCAACCTTTTGTGAAATATTGCAGCCCGTATGACAAGTTTTACCTATTTGTGAAAGTTCATGAACTGTATCACCTATTTTTATCCTTGTGCCTATAGGCAGGCTATAGAGTTCTAAACCCTCTACGGTAATATTTTCTGCAAAACTTCCATGAGGCAGCTTATAGCCTAGTTCATCCTCTGTTTTTTTGATGCTTTCTAAGCTCAGCAAGCTGACCTGTCTTTTTTCCATTCCTGCGTGGGCATCTCCCTCTATACCATAGTCTTCTATTAACATAGCCCTTTGCACAGGGGTTTTAACGGTACCTTTTCCTGTACTCGTATTAATTGAAACCACTTTGCCGATTTGTCTCATTTTAGCTCCTCCTTATGTAGTTTCCTGACTTTCCCCCTATTTTTTCAAGTAAACTCACTTCACTTATTACCATTTCTTTATCAATCGCTTTACACATATCATAGATTGTTAGTGCCGTCACTGTTGCAGCGGTCAGTGCTTCCATCTCTACCCCTGTCTTACCATGGTTTTTAACGGTTGCTTTAATACCTATACAGTCTTTTTCTATCTGAAAGGAAATATCTATACCTGTCAAAAAAAGAGGATGGCACATTGGAATCAGTTCACTGGTCTTTTTAGCAGCCATGATGCCTGCTACTTGTGCTACTGCCAGTACATCTCCCTTTTTAAGCTCCCCCTTTTCAATCTTTTCTATCGTTTCTTTTGCCATATAAATCTTGCCTGTTGCTATGGCGATGCGGTCACTCTGTTCTTTTTGTCCTACATCTACCATCCGTGCTCTGCCTTCTTCATTAAAATGCGTAAGTCCCATGCTTAACCTCCTATTTGATACATTCCCTTTTGAACGTAACTTTTATCTTCTAAATGATGTGTATATGCCTTGAGCTGTACGGCATTCATAATCAAAGGTTCAAGTGCTTGATGGGTTCTGAGCGCTTCTTTTAAGTCTACCTCATCACTGGCATGCAGACACATTTTGAGTCTGCCTCTGGCTGTCAGCCGCATACGATTGCAGTCTCCACAAAACTTACAGGACATAGGGGTAATAAGACCTATTTTTGTTTTTGTTCCCTTTATACCATAGGAAGCTGATGTTGCCGCTTTTGTATGTTCTAATCTCTGCAGCTCCGGCATCTGCTCCAATATTTTTTCTGCTGAAAGGTACTTCTCCTTTGACCAGCTTATACCTTCGCCAATGGGCATCAGTTCAATAAATCTCACCTCAATATCCCACTTATCAGACCAC
>JAQSYC010000016.1 GCA_029256345.1 Clostridia bacterium
AACCTCTGCCCATGGGGTGTATTTATTTTATCCTTTATGAGTCTATACTGTTTTAAAAGTCAATGTAAACGTTGTACCTTCTCCAACTTCACTTTCTACATCAATTTGTGCCTGATAGAGCTGTACAATATGTTTTACAATAGATAGTCCTAAACCTGTCCCTCCACTTTTTCTGGACCTGCCCTTATCCACCCTATAAAATCTTTCAAATATATGTCCAATACTCTCCCTGGCAATACCAATACCGGTATCCTTCACCTTGATGACTGCCTTATCTTCCTTTATATCTGTTGTAATAAAAACACATCCATCATCGGTGTACTTAATGGCATTACTAACAAGGTTCAGCATCACTTGTTCTATATGGTCTGTACTTGTATTCTCAAATATAAGATCCTGAATATTATTGAAAACAAGTTTAATATGTTTTCTCTCGGCTTCTTCTCTTACTATATCCAATACCTGCCTAATAATATCTGATATCTTTGCCATACCATATTCTTGCCTCTGCATAGTTTCTATCTCAGATAACATGAGAATATCTTGAATCAGCCGATAAAGTCTTTTTGCCTCTATATCAATAATATTTAAAAATCTAATCGCTATCTTTCTATCCTCAATGGCTCCCCCTCTAAGGGTTTCCACAAATCCTTGAATACTGGTAAGAGGGGTTTTTAGTTCATGAGAAACATTGCTTACAAATTGATACTTCATTTCTTCCAAACTTTTTAGCTTTGTAATATCTCTTAAAACAATTAAATATTCATAAACATGGTGGGTTTCTCCCACCGGAACAATGGTTGTATAAATAATTTTGTCTCCAAAAGTAAGTTCTGTACCATTATCATTGATGGCTTTTAGTGCATTCCTAAAAAGCTCTTTGAATTTATCGCCCCTGATAATATTAGTAATGTGATTTTTATAAGATTTCCCTTGCTTAAGATTTAGCATGCCACTGGCTAAATGGTTCATTTCTTTGATTTGACCTTCTTTATCTATAATGACAATACCTTCATCAAGAGATGCCAGTACCGACTCTACCTTTTTCTTCTGGTGCCTTAATTTTCTTATGGTCCCATTGAGTTCTTCCCCCATATTGTCAAACGCATTGGCTAATATCTGAAGCTCATCTATATCGTAATTCCTAAGCTGATGGGTATAGTCTCCTTTAGCAAATAGTTTAGCATCCTTTGTGAGCTGTTCTATAGGAAAGGTTATCTTATAGATGATTTTAGATAAAATGATATAGAGTATAATACTCCCAACAATCAAAACTCCTAAGAGTCTATATAACAAGTTTGTATAAGAAATATAATTTTCGTCTGATACCATGTTTCTGGGCAACTTATAAAAAAACATCAGTGACTCACCTATAATAAAAAAACCTATAGCCCATATAGTAAGCATAACAGGAAAAATAATCTTATTTTTCATCATTTACTCCTTTGTAAATTTATAGCCGACTCCTCTTACCGTTTCGATATAGTCTCCAATTTGATACTCGTCTAATTTTGCCCTTAAGTACCTAATATGCACATCTACTGTCCGTGTTTCTCCGTAATAATCATATCCCCACACTTTGTCTAATATAACTTCTCTAGTGAGCACTCTACCTTTATTCATCATTAAAAGTTTAAGAATCTCAAACTCTTTAAAGGTCAGTTCAATCTGCTTTTCACCATATGTCAAGAGGTGGCTTTCTACATCTAATTCTAATCCCTTAACAGTGATTTTATTATTTAAAACTTCTGCTACTTTTAAATGGCTTCTTTCATTTCTTCTGACAGCTGCCTTTACTCTGGCCACTACTTCTCTAACACTAAAGGGTTTGGTGATATAGTCATCTGCCCCCAGTTCAAGACCTAATATCTTATCAATTTCTTCTGCCTTAGCCGTGATTAAAAGTATGGGAATATCTTTGGTTTTAGGTGATTTTCTAAATCTTTCTAGCGCACTTATTCCATCAATTCCTGGAAGCATGACATCTAAAAGCATGGTATCAATTGGTTCTTCTTCTACAACACCCATGGCTTCTTCTACACTTGTAAATGTTGATACCCTAAAGCCGTTTGTCTCTAAATTGTATCTGACTAACTCCAAAATGTGTTCTTCATCATCAATTACAACAATATGCTTCTTTTCCATTTTGTTCTCCTTTACATTCACTTTGAACTTTATCGTCTACAAATTTTTCACTTTTTTACTTGATTGATAATATACTACCACAAGAAGTATTAAATTAACAAATAAAAAACTTTATTTTTATGAAAGACTATTTTTCAGCTATTATAACGTTAAAGTAAAATTTACATACACTTTTTTAATTTGTAATGGATATAATAAGGTTTATAAAGAGATATAACTTTTATTTTTAAATTTAAGGGGGATTTTTTGATGTCAACTTTGCTTACACAACAACAACTTGAAAACCACTTGTATACCTTCAGGCACATATTAAGCCATTTCGATTATTCTCCGATTAAAAATGTGCGTTTTTTGAATCTTGATGCGTTTTTTGCATATATGGAAACGATTAAAAATAATCCTTTTCAAAAACAGTATGCACAACTTCAAGAAGAGCTAGACTCCATACAGCCTTATCTCCCTTTTGTTTCCTCTCAAAGGGCCAAAGATTTTTTAAATGAACTAAGTATCGCTACAGATGAAAATGATGTGGAAAAAATCAAGAAACAATACACGCATAAACTTCGTCAAGACTTTATAAATGTTTCCAAAACTATTACAACAGAGGAGGAATGGAAAAACATCACCCTCATTTGTGAAGAAATACGGCTTAGAAAAGAAGAAATGCTCCTTGCACTTCATTAGGTTATATAAGATAATATAAGTTACTAGCTTATATTATCTTATTTTATATCTTATAGTTTTGAGAGGTCTTAAACGATGCAGCCTGTACGTTTTTATAGTCTTAATCAGTTTTTACGAAAAAGACATGGAGAAAAAGTTATTAAACTTTCTATAGACGGAGGGTTTACCTGCCCCAACCGAGACGGGTTTATTTCTTCCGATGGCTGCATATTTTGCAGCGAATCCGGTAGCGGAGATTTCTCGCCCGCTGCCTCTTTAAGTATTACATCACAGCTCACTACTTCAAGAGAGCAGCTTTTATCTAAATGGCCAAGTTCTGCCAAATATATAGCTTATTTCCAGTCTTATTCCAATACATATGCGCCTTTGAATGTATTAAAAGCTAAATATGAAGAAGCTTTATCCTTTCCTCAAGTAGTAGGAATAGCCATTGCGACAAGACCCGACTGTCTCAGTGATGCTGCTATCGCCTATCTTGAAGAACTGACTCACAGAACCCATGTTTGGGTTGAATTAGGCCTTCAGACGATACATCCCATTTCGTCTGACTATATTAACCGTGGGTATGATTTGGATTGTTTTGAAACCACTCTTCATAAATTAGCTGCCAAAAATATAGAGACAGTTATCCACCTCATTTTAGGACTTCCTGGGGAAACTCCTGAAGATATGCTCCGCACTGCAACCTATGTGAGTCAGCTTCCTCTTCAAGGTATTAAATGCCATATGCTGCATGTATTAGCTAATGCCCCTCTTGCAAGCCTTTACGTTAAAGACCCTTTCCCATTACTTACCGAGGATGAGTATATCTTTATTGTAGGTGAGATGCTTAAGCTATTACCGCCCCACTTTGTCATTCATCGCCTGACAGGTGATGGTGATGCCAAACATCTGCTTGCCCCTTTATGGACCAAAAACAAAAGACATGTCCTAAATGCTATCAGTCATTATCTAAAAATAAATGACATCTATCAAGGTAAATCTTTAAACTTATATTGAGTTTCGTTTGCTTTTAATATACAATATTATTAAAAAGTGTGAGGAGGTGGCCTATGATTAACAATCATGAAGATTTTACTATTAATAAACTCATCATACTTTATCTTTTATCTCAAGTTAAAATGTCACTGTCTTTGTCTCAAATCACTCAGATTATACTCGAAAGAGGTTACACGAACTATTTTTCTTTACAGCAGTATCTAAATGAATTGGAAAACTCCGCATTCATTATTACTTCTAAGCAAAATAATACCTCTTATTTTGAGATAACTGATAAAGGTATCCAGACTCTAGACTTCTTCGCTTCAAGAATTCCAGACTTTGTCCGAAAAGAATTAGATCAATTTATAGAAAATAATTGGAGAAAATTAAGAAGTGAACTAGATATACACGCTGAGTATACGCCTAATAAATCTAACGAATATGTTGTAAACTGCACGGTCACAGAAAATGATTCTACGCTTATTAATCTTAGCATCAGCGTAGGTTCAAAAAAGCAGGCTATTGAACTTTGCACGAAATGGCAGAACAATGCCTCTGTGCTTTACAGCGAAATTCTTCAATTGCTTTCTAACTAAAAAGAGATGTCGTATATAAAAAACGACATCTCTTTTTAGTTAGAAAATATTCCATTAAAAATCGGGGTGACAGGACTCGAACCTGCGGCCTCCTGAACCCAAATCAGGCGCTCTAGCCAAACTGAGCTACACCCCGATAATAAGCGCGAGACGGGACTCGAACCCGCGACCCTCTCCTTGGCAAGGAGATGCTCTACCACTGAGCCACTCGCGCACACTTACTTTATCAAGCTCTTAAGCTTCTTCCGACAAAAAATATAATACCATATTTTGCTTTTTGTGTCAATCTATTTATAGGCTTTTATCTTCTTTATTTGGATTTCAATTTTTCTTTTTAATTCTTCTGCATATTTAAATCTAGAAGTCGTTTCTCCAAAATGAGCTTCTAGCAATTTATCTATACTATACTGACTTAAAACGGTATTTTTATCAGTCCCCAAGGAGACCTCTGGCACGGCCTCCTCGTTATGGGTGTTTTGTTTAGGCACCTCTTCGGACTGTGTTAAGAATTTACCCATTGTTTTTAAAGTATTATAAATCTCTTCCGATACTTTGAGTTCTACTTCTTGAAGGGGTTGATAAACCCCTTCGCTACCAGCAGCAGCCTGGTCCAGTTCAATATAAGCAACATCCTGCTGACTAGGTTCAACAATACTCTCTTCTTCTAGGATAGACAATTCCAGTCTGCCTTCTTTTAAACAATACCTATTGTGCTCAGCCACACTTGTTCCCCTCACTTCTTTTGTGAAATGATTGATTATTACAACTTATAGCTCCATATTAACATTATTTTCCATAAATGTCCACAACTCATCTTTTCCTTGTTTAGTTTCTGCCGAAAACCCTACTAACGTATCTTTTGGCGACAATTCCAAACCTTTTTTGATGATACTTAAGTGCTTTTGAATTTGACTTCTTTTAATCTTATCCATTTTAGTGGCGACCACTATCACATTGTGATGATAATGGGAAATCCAATCATACATAATCTTATCATTGGCGCCCACTTCATGTCTAATATCTACTAGTAAAATAACTTTTTGCAATTGACTGCGATTTTGTAAATACCCCTCTATCAACTGTCCCCATCTGTCTCTGTGTTCCTTGGATACTTTAGCATAACCATATCCTGGCAAATCCACAAACATAAAGGCATCTTGAATATTATAAAAATTAATGGTCTGGGTCTTACCCGGCTGCGAGCTTGTCCTTGCAAGTGCTTTTCGATTAATTAAAGCATTGATTAGTGACGATTTTCCCACATTTGACTTGCCTGCAAAAGCTATCTCGGGCAAATCATGTTCTGGAAATTGATTTTTATTGCCTGCTGTTATAACAAGCTCTGATTTAGTTACGTCCATTGTTTTTCTCCTCTTTTACACAAACACATCGTTTAGCACCTCATCCATAGTCGCTGCGTAAATGATGCGAAGGCCTTCTGTTATATTGCTTTCCATATCCTGAACTGTTCTCTCATTTTGTTTAGGAATAATAATGGTATAGATGTGAGCTCTTTTAGCTGCCAATAGTTTCTCCTTTAGTCCACCGATAGCTAATACTCTGCCTCTAATAGTAATTTCTCCTGTCATGGCAATATCTGCCTTTACAGCTCTTTGAGTAAGCGCTGATATAATCGCCGTTGCCATTGTGATGCCTGCAGAGGGTCCATCCTTTGGCACAGCTCCTTCCGGGATATGTATATGTATATCACATGTGTTATAGAAAGATTCCTCTATATTAAGTTCTTGTGCTTTAGAACGAATATAGCTTACTGCCGCCTTCGCTGATTCTTTCATAACATTCCCCATCTGTCCAGTAAGCTCCAGCTGCCCTTTGCCTTTCATCGTATTAACTTCTATGGATAAAGTATCACCACCTACGCTAGTCCAAGCTAATCCTCTGACAACTCCTATTTCTGGTTCTTCATTTTTGGCCTGATAATGATAAATAGGGATTCCTAAATATTCATTTAATTTGTTAGGTGTCACGCGAATACCTGGCACACTCTTTTCTACCATTTCTCTGGCTGTACGTCTGCAAATTTTAGCTAAAATCCTTTGTAGCTGTCTGACACCTGATTCTTTTGTGTAGTTAGCTATGGTATAGCGTAGATTCGCTTCGCTGATCTTAAGGTTACTGGTTGTAAGAGCATGTTTGTCCAGTTCTTTAGGCAATAAGTATTTTTTAGCTATTTGAAACTTTTCATTTTCATTGTAGCTGTTAATCTCTATAATCTCCATTCTATCTAGCAGTGGCCTAGGAATACCAGCTAAACTATTAGCTGTAGCTACAAACATAACTTCTGACAGATCTAACGGGATCTCCAAATAATTATCTCTGAAATGATAATTTTGACTACTGTCAAGGATCTCAAGCAAAGCTGCTGCTGGATCACCTCTAAAGTCTCCCATCATTTTATCAATTTCATCCAATAACATAAGAGGATTCATAGATTTGGCCTGTGTCATGCCATATACAAATCGTCCAGGTATAGACCCTACATAGGTTCTCCTATGTCCTCTTATCTCTGACTCATCTCTTATACCACCTAGTGATATTCTCACGTAATTTCTGCCTATAGCATCGGCTATGGACTGGGCTATAGAAGTCTTTCCAACTCCCGGCGGACCTACCAAGCACAAAATGGGTGATTGAATTTTTTGAGTTATTTTCTTTACAGCAGCATACTCCATAATTCTTTCTTTTACTTTGCTAAGGCCGTAATGCTCTTTTTCTAATGTTGCATTTACTTTTTTTAAATCTATTATTTCCTGTGTTTTTTTCCCCCATGGCACTTCTAAAACCGTCTCAATATAGGTTCTGATTGTTCCGCTTTCCGGCGAATGGCTAGAAGTCTTAATAAGTTTTTTAATTTCTTTTTGGATTTTTTTCTTTACTTCCTCTGGCACTTCTAACCCTTTTAGTCTCTCCTCATAAAGTTGTACATCTGCTTGGATACTATCTTTATCCCCCAGTTCTTCTTGTATAATCTTAATCTGTTCTCTCAGAAAGTACTCTTTTTGGGATTGATCAATATTTTTTTTAACTTTTGTATAGATATTTTTTTGCATACTTAAGATTTGTATTTCTGCTGTTAATATCGTCATCACATGATACATTCTTTGTTCGAGATTGAGTTCTTCTAATACCTGCTGCTTTTTTTCTACCTCAAGAGGAATATTGGCTATGATAATATCCATGACTTCCACAGCATTATCAATGCTTAATATACCATGTACCATTTCCTCTGATATTCTTGCACTAAGACCAGCATACTTTTCAAATAGTTCTCCAACCGTCCGAAGTATTGCCTCATGCTCTTCATCGACATTTAACGTTTCTTCTTCTATGATCTCCACATCACCGTGTATCAGAGAGTCCTCTTCCAGCGCCAGTATTCTTGCCCTAGTTTCACCCTTTACCAATACTCTTATTTGGGTTTCTTTGATTTTTACAATTTGTGTGATATGAACAATAGTCCCTATCTCATACAAATCATTTTGAGCCGGAGCATCTACCCCTGCATCCCTCTGAGCGATAACCATAATCATCTCATCCTGTTTCATGGCTTCTTCTATTGCCTTTAAAGACTTATCTCTTCCTACATCAAAATGTATCACCATACCCGGAAATACCGTGATACCTCTTAAAGGAAGTATCGGTATGTGCCTTATTTCTTTATTCATCTGACCACCCTCTTTATTTGTGCCTCGCTTTTATGCGTGTAATATTGTATTCGCTCTATCTAATACATCTTCTTTAAATATATTTTCAATGACTTCGTCAATTGTTTCAACAGGTATAATCTCAACCCCAATATTTAAGAGTAACTCTTGCATATTGCCCTTCGGAATAATAACCTTCTTAACCCCTGCTTTTTGTGCGGCCACAACTTTTTCGTAGACGCCTCCCACAGGGTATACAAGCCCTTGAATCGATACCTCTCCCGTCACTGCTATATCTCCAGCTATATACTTATTAAATAACACTGAGTATAAAACACCAAATATCGCTATACCTGCTGAGGGCCCATCTATAGGCATGCCCGAAGTAAAATTGAGATGCAGCAAATAGTTATTGGTATTTACATTATATCTCATTTTTAAAATAGTGAGTACATTTTCTACGGAACTTGATGCCATACTTTTTCTTTTAATCGTACTATGCTTCATATGCAGGTCTTCTTGCTCTATAATACCCGTAATCTTTATGCCGCTGTTATCTTTATCTACTTCTTTGCATGCCGCTTCTATATCAAGAAGCATGCCTTGTCCACGGCCCGATACTGCGAGTCCATTGATTTTCCCTATATGATACTGGTTGTCAACTTTCTTATCTATTCTCGGTGTATATTTGCCTGTTTGTATCACCCACTCTATATCTTTTTCGGCTATATTTTCTCTTTTCTCTAGCTTTACTAAACTTTGAGCGGTTTGGAGCATATTGATAGCATCCCTGCCATTGGTACAGTATTTTCCAATCAAACTTTTAGCTTCATCTTTAATATTTATTTTCTCGCCTTTTAATACATGTTCTACAATACTAATAATATGTTCGTAGGACAAGTCTTGAAAAAATATTTCTACACATCTAGATCTTAAGGCCGCTGGCAAATCTTCTGGACTTCTGGTAGTTGCCCCTATAAGTCTAAAATCTGCTGGCAAACCATTTTTAAATATATCATGAATATGCTTAGGAATGTTCTCATCCCCCGCCACATAATACGAGCTCTCTAAAAAGACTTTCCTGTCCTCTAAAACTTTTAACAGTTTATTCATTTGAACGGAATGAAGTTCACCTATTTCATCAATAAACAGTACGCCCCCGTGGGCCTTCGTGACAGCACCAGCTTTAGGCTGAGGCACGCCCGCCTGCCCATAGGCTCCGGCCCCTTGATAAATTGGGTCATGTACTGATCCTATAAGGGGATCTGCTATACTTCTTTCATCAAATCTAAGAGTCGTTGCATCAATCTCTATGAATTTAGCATCCTCTGCAAAAGGTGATGCTTCTGATTTTTTGGCGATATCAAGCGCTATTCTGGCTGCTGCTGTTTTCCCTATACCCGGACTGCCATATATGAGAATATGTTGTGGATTGGGACCGCATAAAGCTGTCTTAAGTGCTTTTAGACCATCCTCTTGTCCTATAATGTCTTTTTCTTGTCTTGGTCTCATTTTCTCTGATAAAGGCTCTGTTAATGCAATTTTTCTTAAGGTATTCATCTTCTCATATTGTCTCAGTGTATCTTTGTGTATCGTTGTTTTTGAGTTTGTTTGATTTTTCAATTGTAGTAAGAAATAAATACCAATAACAAAAGAAAAAAACAACTGCGTTCCTATCAAAAAAGTTTGTAACATAAAGTATCCTCCTGTTAGTTATTCATGTACTTTTAAATTATTGCCAAGAGTACTTAAAAGGATACTTCTTCATTTATTTTAGTTATAAAATTTATTTACACCATTTTTAGTGAAAATCCTGAAAGTTACAAAATAAAGCTGTTAGTAGATACTAACAGCTTATGCTGATTCATTATTTGCTTTTTTACCCTTACCTTTGGTTTTTATTTTTTCACCGTATGCAAGTGTAGGTTTTTTGCCTTCTCTTATAACTTCTTGGTTGATAGTAACTTTCTCAATCTGATCTGCTATAGAAGGTGTTTCGTACATAATATCTCTTAAATAAGTTTCTAGAATAGCTCTCAGTCCCCTAGCACCCGTTTGTCTTTCGATAGCTAGGTCAGCAATAGCACTTAAGGCCTCTTTATCAAATTCTAACGTTACATCATCCAACTCAAAAAGTGCCTTGTATTGCTTAACAAGTGCATTTTTAGGTTCTGTCAAAATCTGTACAAGTGCATCTTTATCTAGGTTTTCTAAGGAAACAATTGCGGGCACACGACCAACAAACTCTGGTATTAAACCAAACTTAATAAGATCTTGTGGCTCAATTTGTTTTAAAAGATCGCCAACCTTTTTTTCCTTCTTGCTGACTGTGGCAGCTCCAAAACCAATTGTCTTTTTGCCTGTTCTATTCTCTATAATTCTGTCAATACCATCAAATGCGCCTCCGCAAATGAATAAAATATTGGTTGTATCAATCTGAATGAATTCCTGATGAGGGTGTTTTCTTCCGCCCTGTGGGGGCACCGAAGCTACTGTCCCTTCCAGTATTTTTAGAAGTGCCTGCTGTACCCCTTCTCCGCTTACATCTCTTGTAATAGAAGGATTTTCAGACTTTCTTGAAATTTTATCAATCTCATCAATGTAGATAATGCCCATTTGTGCCTTTTCTACATCATAATTAGCCGCCTGAATAATCTTTAATAGGATGTTTTCTACATCCTCACCTACATAACCAGCTTCCGTTAAAGAAGTTGCATCTGCTATGGCAAAAGGTACATTTAGCATCTTTGCAAGGGTTTGTGCTAATAAAGTCTTTCCTGAACCAGTTGGTCCTAAGAGTAAGATATTACTTTTTTGAATTTCTAAATCATTCTTTTTACGGTGAATTTTATTGATACGTTTATAGTGGTTATAAACGGCTACTGCCAATGCTTTTTTTGCATCTTCCTGACCAATAACATACTCATCTAAGTGCATTTTTATTTCTTTTGGCTTAGGCATGTCAAGTGATTCGTTTTGTTCATAACTACCTTCTAGCTCTTCTTCTATGATTTCAGAACACAATTCAATACACTCATCACAAATGTAAACATTGGGTCCTGCAATAAGACGTTTTACTTGTTCCTGCGTTTTACCACAAAAAGAGCATCGTAATTGTTTAGTATCATCAAACTTAGTTGGCATTCTACACCTCTCTTTATTTATTGTTGTGGCGCTATGACCTCATCTATTATTCCATATTCTTTAGCTTCTAATGCTGTCATAAAATAATCTCTCTCCACATCTTGCTTGATTTTTTCAAGAGGTCTACCTGTGTTTTCTGATAACATACGATTCATCCTGTCTTTGGTTTTAAGGATATGCTCTGCTTGAATTTGAATGTCAGTGGCTTGACCTTTAGCACCGCCTAGAGGCTGATGAATCATAATTTCAGCGTTTGGAAGTGCAAAACGCTTGCCTTTTGCTCCCCCAGCAAGAAGAAACGCTCCCATGCTTGCTGCCATACCCATACAAATCGTCGAAACGGCTGGTTTAATATGATGCATCGTATCATATATCGCCATACCATCACTGATAGAACCACCAGGACTATTGATATAGAGCATAATATCTTTATCAGGATCTTCAGCTGCTAAAAACAAAAGTTGTGCTACTATAAGATTCGATGTAACATAATTAACTTCGTCACCGAGTATAACAATACGATCTTTCAATAATCGGGAATAGATATCATAAGAACGTTCTCCCCTGTTGGTTTGCTCAACTACTACTGGAACTAAACTCATTTTAATAGCCTCCTAACATCTTTTTATTTTTATCTATTTTTATTTCTCTATTACTTTTGCTGAATCTGTTATCAGTTTAGCAGCTTTCTGAACTTTAATGTCTGAAGATAGTGTTTCCTTCTCATATGCTGCGAAAGACTCTTTTAGCTCTTCATAAGGCATTTGATATTGCTGTGCAATCACTTTTAGTTCTTCATCTATTTCTTCTTCTGATACAGTAATATTTTCTAATTCAGCTACTTTTTCTAACACTAATCGGGTGCTTATTTGAGATTGGGCATCATTTTTGAAATTTTCTCTGAAAGCCTCCATTGTTTGACCTGTGAACTGCAGATATTGTTCGATTTGTAATCCTTGTGACTGCATACGGCTTGAGAAGGACTTAACATTTCTATCTACTTGTTCTTCAATCATAGCGTCTGGTACTTCAATTTTTGCATTTTTTACAGCTGCTTCTATAGCTTTTTGTTCTGTTTGTGAAACTTTGTTTGATTCTTTTTGTTTTAAAAGTTTTGCCTTAATGTCTGCTTTATATTCATCGAGTGTTTCAAATTCAGAAATATCTGACGCAAAATCATCATTAATTTCTGGCAATTCTTTTACTGTAATGCTTTTAACTGTTACTTTAAATAATGCTGGTTTTCCAGCTAATTCTTGTGCCTGATACGCTTCTGGGAAAGTAACATTAACTTCTATTTCTTCACCTATTGTTTTTCCTATTAATTGGTCTTCAAAATTATCAATAAATGATTTTGAGCCGATAACAAGTGAATAATCAGTTGCTGTTCCACCTTCAAAAGGCACACCATCTACGAAACCTGCAAAATCAATAATAACTTTATCTTGTGGTTCTACTGTTCTGTCTGTAACCGTAATCTCACGGGCATTTTTTTCTGCTTCCGCTGCAATTGCTTTATCAATTTCTTCTTCTTCTACTTGCAATTGATCAACTTCGATTTCAACGCCCTTATACTCACCTAGTTCAAGCTCTGGTTTGATGGTAACAAGCGCTGTATATTTCATAGCTTCTTTACTCATCTCAACAACTTCTAATTCATTAGGTCTAATACGTGCTGCTATTTCAATCTTGTTTTCTTCAATAGCATCCCATAAAGTTTGGTCTATAATAATATCTGCTGCTTTATTAAAAAATACTTCTACCCCATACATTTTTTCTACCATTGGGCGAGGCACTTTACCTTTTCTAAATCCAGGTACATTAAAATCCTTTTTCATTGCTTGATACGCTTCGTTTATAGCTTTAGCTACTTGCTCTTTACCTGCTTCTATTGTGAGCTTTATTTGGCTCTTCTCCATTTTTTCTACTAGTATACTCATTATTTTATCCTCCTTAAGGTTTTAGTCTATCCTATAATGCCAACGCATAAATATAGCATTTTAAACTAACATTCAATTATTATAACATATCTGTTTTATAAAATCCACATTCAATTCTATACTATTTCAGTTAACAAATATAGCCCTTATATTATATTCCAACTATTACATATAGTAATTACCCCAATAGTTGTTTTATAATGAATGTATGTAATAGTTTTGTAATATATGATTTTAATACAGGAAGGATTTTGTTGCTATGGATAATTTTTCTAGCGAATGTATATCCCTTGTAAGTTTTGACAGAATATATCACCAAAATATACGTCCTAAACTTGAGGAAATAGATATCTTTTTAAAGTCTACCGCTTCGCCCTACGATTTGCATGCTGTAGCTCATTTATTGGCTGTACAGCCTGCTGAGATTTTAGAGACAATGGCTACGCTTCATATCACTGTTCTAGATAAAATAAATTTTTTCAACTTAATATTTCATATGCCTAGCTATATTTGCAAACTTATTAGAAGACAATGGCAATATAGTCGCCAAACAACTTATAGTGCAGAAATGATTGCTGATATTTATCAAATCAACATACATAAAGTAGAAAGTGCCTTTAGAGAATTGGATATTCAGTACATAACCGAGGATGACCTCAATGAATTATTTAAAAGAATCTATACGACTGTTTTTAATATGGAGACTATCAGTTAGCTGAGCCACTCCACCAATTGTTATGGGGTTTAAAGAAATAACTGGTCCGTTTAGGACTATTTTGTTTCTTTAAACTGCATACTCTTTTTAAGTTGATCCACTGCTTCTTTACCCTGAATATTTTCTAAAATTCCAAAGGCAAATGCTAAAGAAGTGCCCGCACCTTTACCAGTTATTATTTTATGACTGACTACCGTGCTTTCATCCCTATACTCACAACCTTCCAGGTACTTCTCATATCCCGGATAACAAGTTGCCTTCTCACCCATAAGCAGTCCCAGTTTACCTAATATACTAGGTGCTGCACAAATAGCTGCAAGCCATTTCCCTTGCTCTTTAAAGCGCTTGATATTTTCGAGAACAAGACTATTGGCCTCTAAATTTTGAGTTCCCGGCACACCGCCTGGAAGTACAATCATGTCAATATCGTCATGATTTAGTTTTTCAATTGTTGTATCCATTTGCACGCTTATATCCCGCGCACTGGTTACAGTTTCTTTGCTTATCCCAGTCATAACGACCTCTATTTTAGCTCTTCTTAATACATCCACCACCGTTAATGCCTCTAATTCTTCATAACCTTCTGCAAAATATACTGCCACTTTCATATTACTCTCATCCTTTCACTTATCAGATCCCTAAACTTTAGTTTATTATATCACACTCTATCACTCAATAAAATCCGCATAGGCTTTTTATCAGAACTATGTTAGAATCTAACTTATAACTGGTATTATAAAATAAGGATTTAAGGAGTCATCGAAATGGAAATTGAACGCAAGTTTCTTATTAAAGAATTGCCGATTATCAAAAATTATAAACATAAAAAAATTATTCAGGGCTATATCTCAATCGATCCTGTTATCCGAATGAGACAGATAGCAGACAGTTACTTTTTAACAGTTAAGTCTCATGGGCATATGGTCCGTGAAGAACTTGAACTCCCTCTAACAGCAGATCAGTTCTCTTCTCTTTGGTCAAAGCTTGAATGCCCGCCCATAGAAAAAACAAGATACTTTATTCCTCTCGAAAATCATTTGATAGCTGAATTAGATATCTATGAAGCCTCTTTAGAAGGTCTTATAACCATAGAAGTGGAGTTTTGTTCTGAAGAGAAAGCTCTGTCTTTCATGCCTCCTTCATGGTTTGGAAAAGACGTTACCCACGACAGTCGTTATAAAAATAATCATCTATCGCTTCATGGGTTGCCTAGCTAGTGTTCGCCTGCACTCACTTTTGTATGGGTAAGAAGTTATGATAAAATATAAAAAATGCGTATTGTCTCCAATACGCATTTTTTATATAGGCTTTTAAGCTGGGCTGGAAGGATTCGAACCTTCGGGTGCAGGAATCAAAATCCTGTGCCTTACCGCTTGGCGACAACCCACCAGTATATATTTTAAATTTAAATCAGGTGGATGAAGGGATTCGAACCCTTGACCCCTAGAACCACAATCTAGTGCTCTAACCGACTGAGCCACACCCACCATACGTATCCATGCGGGTGACAGGAGTTGAACCTGCACGCCGTAGGCGCTAGATCCTAAGTCTAGTGCGTCTGCCAATTCCGCCACACCCGCATATATGAGCCACCCGGGGTTCGAACCCGGGACCACTTGATTAAAAGTCAAGTGCTCTACCAACTGAGCTAGTGACCCTCATTATTAAACTATTTTATCAAATCAGTTTAAGCTGGGCTGGAAGGATTCGAACCTTCGGGTGCAGGAATCAAAATCCTGTGCCTTACCGCTTGGCGACAACCCAATAATATAATCTTAAATTTAAATCAGGTGGATGAAGGGATTCGAACCCTTGACCCCTAGAACCACAATCTAGTGCTCTAACCGACTGAGCCACACCCACCATACGTATCCGTTCAGCTTGGAAGGCTGACGTTCTACCATTGAACTACACCCGCTTAAAGTTTAATACTTTAAATCTTTCTCTGTCTGTTTTAAGACTTTTTGTCTCAACCGACAAAATGTATTATACATAACTTCTTTGCATACGTCAACACTTTTTGCTTTTTTTTTTTATTTTTTTATTTACTCCTATAAATGTTACATACCGGGTGTGTACAAACCCTATCCTCGCCAATGAGCTGCATGACAGCTATATCTTTAATACACCCTGCATCAATTTCCACTACGCCATAGGATGGGTACTCTGAATCCCTTGGACTGCTGATACTTCCTGGATTTAAAAGTATTATCCCCCTTTTCTTTTCCAGATATGCAGCATGGGTATGTCCACATATTGCTAAATCAGCCCCTTCTGCCATTGCATCTATTAGGAGTTCATCATAATCTCCCCATTTGACTGCATGTCTATGTCCATGGGTAATAAATAGAGACACGCCCTCTATCTCAATTGTTTTGCTATATTCTGAAGCATGGGCTATACCGTCACAGTTTCCCAAAACAGCATGCACCTCTATTTCAGGATAAATTTTCTTCAGACTTTCCATGTCATCCCAGTGATCACCACAATGGATAATCGTTTTGACTCCTAATGGTCTCATTCTTTTTAATAGTTTCATAACATTGATTATGTTTCCATGGGTATCACTAATCACTAATACTTTCATCTCTATTCCTCTAACAGCACCTTTAGCGTTTCTTTCACTTGCTTGAGTGCTTTTCCTCTATGACTGATTTTATTTTTTAAATCCATAGGCATATCTGCTGTAGATGTTTCAAACTCTTCCACAAAAAAGATAGGATCGTACCCAAAACCATGACTGCCCTTGGCTTCGTATCCTATATAACCTTCAATCGTCCCAACTGCAGTAATAGTGGGGCTATGGGGCGCTGCGACTGCCATTGCACACACAAATCTAGCGCCTCTTTGATCTTTAGGTACATCCTTTAAGCGATCTAATATGATTTGATTTTTGACCGTATAGGAGGTATCTTTGCCTAAATACCGGGCTGAATACACTCCTGGTTCTTTGTTTAAACAATCTATCTCAAGTCCTGAATCATCTGCGATAATAATGGCATCTGTATACAGCCTTAACGCCTCAGCTTTTATGCATGCATTTTCTACAAACGTCTTGCCATTCTCTTCAATATCAAGATCAATCCCAGCTTCAAGCATTGTTTTTACTTCTACATTTAGACCCATCAGCATATTTTTAATTTCAACAACTTTTCCCTCATTTTGCGTTGCAACAATGATCGTTTTCACACGCATTTCCTCCTCAGTCACTCCGCCATTTTTATATTATTTAATCTTATAGATTGTTTCTCTATAATATGTACAAAATTAATAGATGCCACTACTTAAAATTTAAAAAGGAGGATATGCCCTCCTTTTTAAATTTAACTTTTAAAAATCGTTACCCTATCTCTTGTAACACTTTTTCATCGGCTTCTGATAAAAGCAAGTCCACATCAAAAATAACGATAATCCTACCATCTCTTTTAATAATACCCTCAATATATTTGCTTTCATATTTTTCAAGCATTTTAGGGGGATATTCTATTTCTGACTCTTCAATAGTAAGTATCTCACAAACACTATCCACCATAAAACCCACCTTAGAGTCTTCCATATTCATTAAAATAATTTTAGTATCTTCTAGCGACTCTTTTTTAGGCATATGAAATCTGCATCTTAAATTATATATCGGGTAAATGTTGCCTCTTAAATTAATGATACCTTCAATATACTCCGGAACTTCTGGAACTTGTCTAACCGGTTCGTAATTCCCTATTTCTAGAATTCTCATGATGTCAATACTGTATTCCTGATCCAATAATTTAAATACTACTATTTGCCTTGCTGCCATCAAATAATCCCCCTTATTTTTTAATCCCTTTGATGTATCCAAGCTAAATATGCATTCATAAATTTATCTACATCCCCATCCATAACAGCACCTGTATTACCAGTCTCCTGCAGTGTTCTATGATCTTTTACCATATTATAGGGATGAAATACATAAGACCTGATTTGACTGCCCCATGCGATGTCTTTTTTCTCGCCTCGGATGTCATCTAATGTATCCATACGCTCTTGTTTTTGTTTTTCTAAAAGTTTTGCTTTTAACATTTCCATAGCTTTTTCTCTATTTTGAATCTGTGAACGTTCATTTTGACACTGAACCACTATACCTGTCGGTGTATGAGTGATACGTACAGCTGAATCCGTTGTATTAATATGTTGTCCACCAGCTCCTGTTGCTCTATACGTATCAATTCTCAAATCTTCTGTCCTTATCTCTAGCTGTATCTCCTCTGTAATCCGTGGCATGATATCACAAGATGCAAAAGAAGTATGTCTCCTACCAGAAGAATCAAAGGGTGAAATACGCACCAATCTGTGAATCCCTTTCTCTGATTTAAGATAGCCATAAGCATTTTGTCCACTTATTTGAAGTGTAACCGATTTGACACCGGCCTCTTCTCCATCCAGATAATCCAGTACATCCACTTTATAGCCTTTTTTCTCAGCCCACCTCGTATACATTCTTAGCAACATACTTACCCAGTCACAAGCTTCTGTTCCGCCAGCTCCCGGATGAAGCTCTAAAATGGCATCATTTTTATCATATTCTTCATCTAATAAAGTTGCAATCAGCATTTGGTCGTAATTTTCACAAAACTCTTCTGCCTTTTGCTTAGCTTCTGTTGCTAACTCTTTGTCATCCTCTTCATCAGCCATTTCGATGAGTACCAAAGTATCTTCATAGCTCATGCACAGCTTATCGTATTTATCGACTAATTCTTTATATCCCTTTAACTTTTGAAGAATATTTTGTGCCTTTTCTATATCATTCCAAAACCCATTATCCATAGTGGTTTCTTCTAGTTCACTAATAAGTTCTTTTACTCGATCTACGTCAAAGAGAGTTCCCCATCTCATTTAATTTAGCTCTGTATGGTTCAAGAACTATCTGTAGCTGCTCTAATTCCAACATATTATCACTCCTTTATAATAATTTAAATCTTTTAATTGATGTTGTTACACCTATACAAAAAAATCACTCCACGACTTACTTGAGTGATTCTTGCAATTGCGGAGACAGGATTTGAACCTATGACCTTCGGGTTATGAGCCCGACGAGCTACCTAGCTGCTCCACTCCGCGTTATTAAAATGTAACCTCAGTATATCACCAATAGACTGTTTGTCAAGGTTAGTGCTTTTCTCGAAGCACAATATCCTCTTTTTTCACCATTCCGAGTTTTCCTCTTGCTATTTTCTCAATGTATTCGGGAGTATTGATTTGTGTAATCTCTTGTTCTAATTTCTCTAGCTCTTTTTGTCTTGACCTCAACATTTGCTGATCCAAATCAATTTGCTGATCCACTCGCTTAATAAGTTTATTTAATTGATAACTTTTTACACCTAACACCGAAATAGTAATAAACGTCAAAATAAATACTACGCGGACAATAGTTTGCTTTATGTTTTTCATTAGTATCCCTACTTTTAAATTAAATTAAATAATATGTGAGGATAAAATATTACCTACCTTCATCTTATCTAATTTACTATAATTTGTAAATCATTTTTTTCTTTTTCTAATACGCATTTCTGTCCGTATCTCAGCTTTTTTATGATACCATCGTCTTTTTAATCCCCTTAATTTCATTTTTTTATAATAAGATACAATCTCCAGCTTAGTGCCCACATAACTTAGAGGAATTTTTATAAGATTTATAAATCCGTTGATAGGTATACGTAAGATTTTTATCACATAACTTATAAAAACCTTTATGTACTTGATAACAAGCGTTGCAATTTTCATAAACACAATACTGAAACTTGCAAAATAAAGTATTGCACCTAATAAAATGCCTATAAAAACAAATGGTCTGATAGCACCATAGTTATTAACGTATAACATATAAAAACCAATAAGTGCACAGATAACCCAGTATAGAGCATCTTCTATCTGAACGAGAAAATCAGGATGCTTTATAAGTTTTCTTAAAATCCTTATTATATCAAAAAACATACCTATTATAACCCCTATTTCAATGCAGGTAATAAACAACAGCGCCTGATCATTTACAATTTGATTCATCGCATAATCCCCATCTCACTTAAATAGTTTTGACATAATAGAACCCTTTTTCTTAACAACGCCTTGGGTGTCGTGGTAGATCAGTTCTGTAATAGTGCCCTCCACAACCATATCCCCATCATCTATATTCATTTTTACAATATGAAGGCCATCCCCTTTGATTTCAATATAGCCTTCATTGGTCTCAAGTTCTATGATTCCTTCGTCAAAAGAAAATACATCTGTAACCCCTGTTAAAGATAATTTCTCACGATCTACAATATTTACAATATGCTTTCTTGTCATCTTCTCTTCCATTTTCATCACCCTTTTCATATAAATAGCTTTATATTAACTATTTATATGAAAAGAAAAGATAATTATTACAGAATACGGTACAAGTTATTTGTTTCTTCTTTTTTAACATGCTCTTTAATCTCTAATACCTCGTATTTCGAAGTTTGTGTCCCAAATCTAATCTCAATGATATCTCCTATCTTTACAATTGTACTAGATTTAGCTGGTTTTCCATTTACTGAAACTCTTTGGTGGTCGCAGGCCTCTTGTGCAATGGTACGTCTCTTTATAATACGTGCTAGTTTTAAATATTTATCTATACGCATTGTTTCCTCCTCATATCTTTTAAATAGTTAAAAAAAATCTACACAAATTGTGTAGATTTAAAGTGCTTTTATCTATTCGCCTTTAACAACATCTTTCAGAGCTTTGCCAGGTTTGAATTTTGGTGCTTTTCCTCCTGGGATAGGCATTTCTTCATTTGTTTTTGGATTTCTTCCTACACGTGGTTTACGCTCAGTTACTTCAAACGTTCCAAATCCAACTAATTGAATTTTTCCCCCAGCTTTAAGTTCTTCCATTACAGATTCTTCAAATGCTTTAAGAGCTTTTTCAGCATCTTTTTTACTCATTTCTGCTTTTGCAGCGATAGCTGCTACCAATTCAGATTTGTTCATTATCTTTCCTCCTCTATTCATGTTTTTAACATGGATATATGTATTGAAAATGAGCGTCGCTTACTCCAGAGTTTTGCATTCTTCCCATAACTTATTCATCTCTTGTAATGATAAATCAAGGACCTGTTTTCCTTGTGCAAACGCTGAATTTTCAATATATCTAAATCTATTTATAAACTTTTCAAGTGACTTTGTCAAGGCAAATTCCGGATTTAAATTAAAAAAAGTGGATAAATTGACTACGCTAAATAGTAAATCTCCTAATTCCTCTTCAATTTGGGTTATATTTCCATTTTTAATCGATTTTTTTAATTCTTCACTCTCTTCTGATATCTTTTCAAATAGTGGGTTGTATTCATCCCAAAACAAGCCAGATTTTGCTACTTTTTTTTGAACTTTTTGCGTTCTTATAAGTGCTGGCAAAGCTTTAGCTATTCTTTCTATAGACTCCGAGACGGATGCCTCTTTTTTCTCTTTTTTCTTTAATTCTTCCCAAGTATTCACAACCTCATGAGGGGTATCTATCCCTTGGATGCCATTAAACACATGAGGATGCCTATAGACTAATTTTTTAGCAAGGGTGTCTACAACCCCTTCCATGTCAAACTGGTCTTCTTCTTTGCCTATTTGTGCATGTAAGAGCACTTGAAGAAGTACATCTCCTAATTCTTCTTTCATATTGGGCATATCTTCATTTTTAATAGCGTCCACTAGTTCATAACTTTCTTCTAATAAATGAGGCAGTAGTGAAAAATGAGTCTGTACTTTGTCCCACGGGCATCCATTTTCTCCCCTAAGCCTCTCAATAATCGCAAGTAACTCCTCATAGGTATATCGCCTATCTTCCATTTCTTTCACTCCCTACAAGCTTTTTATAAAATTTTACCTTATAATCTGAAAAAAAGCCAGTAACTTATAAATAAGTCATTGGCTTCTCCAATTATTGTTCCATTTGTTTGCCTATAAAACCAGCTGCTGACTGGGCCAATTTTTCTTCTACTTCTCCCATTAAACTGTTTTTGTTAGGTGATAAGAAAATAACTGCCCCTATTGCATCTCCTTCACAAATAATCGGAGAAATAACTTCTGAATAATAACCTTCTGTTGAACCTTCGGATAAAATAGGTGCAAACTTAGAATCATCTTTTGTTGCTTTAAATATAGCGCGATTTTCAATGATTTTTTCTAAGTTACTGCTGATTCCTTTATCTAAAAATTCTTTCTTTGAGCCTCCTGCTACTGCAATAACCTGATCCTTATCGGATATACAGGTAATGTGGCCTGTCGCCTGTGCTAAAGCATCTGCATACTCTTTCACAAAGGAACTCAACTCTCCTACTGGAGAATACTTCTTGAGAATTACTTGTCCTTCGTTATCCGTAAATATTTCTAACGGATCCCCTTCTCTGATACGTAATGTTCTTCTTATTTCTTTGGGTATGACCACTCGGCCTAAATCATCTATTCTTCTAACGATGCCTGTTGCTTTCAAACAAAACAACCTCCTTAATGTCTAAATAAGTAAATTAGTGACTTGTAATTTATCATTATTATGCTACATATAATATGATAATATGCATCCTTTAACCTACTTTTCATTTCTTTAATTCAAGTATTACCAATCTACCTTGAATTCATCCATTATAAAAAGGGGGTGTCTCAAATTAATGAGGCGCCTCCTTTTCTGTGCATAAAAAAAACGAGCCATAATTAGCCCGTCTTTGGTATAATATTTGCATGCGAA
>JAQSYC010000259.1 GCA_029256345.1 Clostridia bacterium
TTTACCTCGACCTAATGCAGATAATAAAAATTTACTGGATTTATCAACCAACGAAAGTGCCAATAAAGCCCTTGCTAAAATAGACCAAGCTATTGAGACCGCTTCTAAAATAAGAAGTAAACTTGGGGCTTATCAAAACAGGCTAGAACATACAGTAAGTAATTTAGGAGTAAGTGAAGAAAATATGACAGCCTCTTTATCACGTATTCAGGATGCGGATATGGCTCTAGAGATGGCCAATTATACGCAGCTTAACATCCTTTCACAGGCAGCGACTTCGATGCTTGCACAGGCTAACCAAAGGCCTCAGCAGATTCTGCAATTATTACAAAGATAGTATCTAGTCTTTTTGAAGAGGACTATAAGAAATCTAAAACACCCTGAGATTTTCAGAATAGAGGGTGTTTTTTAGTGTATAAAAATATAGGTTTAGGGGATACTCCTACAAAAGGAGGGATAGAGATGAAAGATAAAAAAAATGAGATACTAGAAGAGGAAAAGCAGATGCTGGCCCTAGAAGTTTTTAAAGTACAGGAAGAGATGGCAGCAGCACTCAACAGCTTTTCTGATGTCACAGACCCAGAGCTTGTAGATTACTATACGTATTGCTATAAAGCCAATGAGGTTAAGCATAGTTATTTACTCAAAAAACTAAAAAAAATTTACTATACAGATAGAGAATAAAAAGAGTTATTTATAGAGGTGGACTTGCATATCCATATAGTAGTACAGGCTATTCTAATAAAATGGCAAAAGACTATATGGGGGGATGAGCATGTTTGGAATACATCCGGCAATTTTAATATCGATGGGAATTTGCATCATAATACTTTTATGGGTGTTATTTAAAGAAAAATTTGTAGAAGTCACTGCGAGGGCTATAGTTGGAGGCGTTATCATCTATTGTATCAATGGTATATTGCCTCAATACGCCATCGGCATCAATGCTATGAGTTTGGGCTGCTCCGGCCTGCTGGGAATCCCGGGGGTGGCGATGCTTTATATAATGGGGATGATGGTATAATACAATTTATAGGTAGCATCGATGGGGAAAATAAAGGGTAAAATACACCTCTCGTATTTTACCCTTTATTTTTAACTATTTATTTTTTTAAAGATAAGAATAACCTTAAACAAATCACCATCAATGGCGATTTCTAAATGCCCTTGCTGCAATGCGGTGAGGCTTTTAGCAATGGAGAGTCCAAGACCTGAGCCTTCTGTATGGCGGGATTTATCGCCTCTTGTGAACCGCTCAGTGATTTCACTTGCATCAAAGTTCATTTCATAAGCAGATATATTTTTAAAGGTAATCGTTACATCAGTATCGTTATCTAAAATATCAATATAAACTCTTGAATGAGGTAAGGAGTACTTAAGAATATTGCCTATAAGATTTTCAAATATCCTGTAAGTTCTTTGGCCATCCAGCTGACAAGTAATCTTGTGGTCAGGAAAAGAGGTTTTAATTTGCAAACCACTTTGGGTTATTTTTTCCTGGAGTTCACCTAAGGTCTGTTTTAAAAGGGCTGCGATATTAACAGCTTCTAAATGTAATTCGATATTACCGCTTGTTGCTTTGCTGGCTTCAAATAAATCCTCTATGAGTACCTGGAGTCTTTTAGACTTATTATCTAATATAGCAACGTATTCTTTGTGTTTATTATCTTCTAAGTTCTCAGTTTTCAGCAGATCCACATAAGTAATGATAGAGGTAAGAGGTGTTTTGAGATCATGAGATACACTAGATATCAACTCAGCTTTCATACTTTGACTTTTCATTTCCTTCTCTACAGCTATTTTGAAACCTTCACGAATACGATTTAAGTTTTTGACAATAGGATCTAATATACCCATATCTTCATTGAATGCGATATTAAGTTCACCAAGAGCCAGCTTATTGCTCGCTTCATAAAGGGCCCTGATTTCCTTTAAAAGTTTTACGATATAATATAATAAGGCAATAGAATAACCAATACCTAACAGAAATCCAAAGGGCCAAAGTGCTGCCATAAAATTCAGTGCCAAGAAATTAAGAATGATAAGGAACAGCAGTTTTCGTGTGAAGTCTTGCCTTAGGTCGATGGAGAAAAGACCTTTAAAGAATTTCCAAAAGCTTCCCAAAAAGTAGCAAGCCACTTTTCCGCTAGCACTATTTTTTATAAAACCTTGTTTAAACCCTGTATAATAAATAAATTTGATATAGACAATATTTACATAAACCAACAGATACAGAATAAAGGCTACAGGGATACCAATAAGATAAAAGGGTGGTGTTGTATGATATAAAATGTCCGCAAAAGGTTCGTTAACAAATCGATTGGTACTGCCATTCATAAAAGTTGTAAGAAGAGCGAAACATCCAAATAAGATGCCTGAGCTGCCAAGCACTTTAAGCTCCAAAAAGAGTTTGTTGTAGAGTTTGCAAATAGAAATACGTTGCTGATAACTATAAGGAATAGAAAAAGCAATAATCATTAAAACTAAAGTACCGATAATGCCAATAATGAGAATGAGCATTAGGCAAGATGATAAAATAAAAGAACTGATATTTCGGCTAATGACATCATTTCCTGTAAGCACATCATCAGAGATCATATAACGTATTTCAAGCTCGGAGCCGTTTAAAGGAGATGTTTCATCTGAACTTTTAATAGAATCATCTGACACAGCCCCATCTGGTGTAACTTCAGATGCAGTTTCTAGATTTGACAGATAAAGGTTATAATAGTCATTATAACGATGGATAAAGTCTTGTTTATTAAAATTGCTATCTGAAACAGTTTGAATTTGAGTAACTTTTCCAGCAGATAAATCCATTTGTAAATAGAATACGCTATCCTCTCCTAACTGCTTTAGCATTGTATCAGATACATCAGGAATATTCGTCAGTTTTTCATCTGAAGTTTTATTAGTTACATAATATTTCAAATGAGTGATATCCCTATAATAGGAATCACCTGTAGTTTTAGAGGTTGATTCCTGGAGATAATTTGTTAAGTCAGCCAATGTATAGATAAAATCTTGACTCTCTAAATAAGAGGTTATAGCACGATCGGGTAATACAAAATGATTTTTAATCGGTAAATAACTGACAACAGAAACAATGGCTAATAGAAGAACTAAAAGCACTGTTCCAATCATAGACACAATAGGTTTTTTTGAATGGAGTATATGACTCATGGCGTCTTTAATAGTAGGTTGTTCATGTTCGTTCTTGCTTGTCGAATTTATATCCAATGCCCCACACCACCTTTAAATATTTTGGTTCTTTCGGATTGATTTCAATCTTTTCT
>JAQSYC010000260.1 GCA_029256345.1 Clostridia bacterium
ATACAGTAAAATGATTATGGCTTATGAGGATTTAAGAACCCTTTTGATAGAACATAATAATAAGATTTATGCAGTGTTTGCTGAAATATTAAAGACATTGAATACAATATTTAAAAAGGATGGAGATATTCTTATCCATGGGAATGAATCCTTTGATACAAAAGGCAGCGCCAGTTATCACTGGAACGTGGTGAGTGTCCGGGATATCTCAAAGCATATTGACAAGGTTATCGAAGAGTACGATACAGGTGTATTGCTTTCAGACTTTACAACCATGCTTTTAGAAGAAGCTGAGGTATGGGTCAATGAGACAGAAATAGATATTATTGGTACCCTATCAGATTTTATAACCGATAAGTTCTCAGACCTTATTTCTAAAACAATGGAAGAGTTTTTGATGATGAAATATGGTCATGAGCAGTCTTTGGTGGACTTAGTTGAAAAAACTATCGCCACAAAGCTATCAAGAGATGCCGTGCCGCTGTTTAGTCTTACTAACAGTTCAGAATTTAATTTTCCATATTTTGCAATGGTTTCAGTACCTGCCAATACCCCAAGTATCTACAAGGGGCTAAAGAACTTTAAGGATCATTATCCCAATTCGGCAGCGAAGTTTTCTTTGAGACAAAGCAGACTGACCAACAGGATTTTTTGGGTAACTACAAGAAATGGTGTTCCACTTTATGCCTATGGCCCGCTTAAAATGTATGAAAAACTTTATGAGGATACGATTAATACCCATGAAGGCGTAGGCAGGCACCTTGTGATGACAGAAAAAGAAAATTGGACCCAGCTGCCTTCTCCTATTCCAGTACAGGCTTGGGGAGATGCTTATAGAAATGAGCGGGTTGCGGCAGGTCAAACTAAGGCAAAAGAGCTGTTTAATAAGGCTTTGGCTTATAAAATTATTCGAAAAAAAGAAGATGTGCATCTTTCTTATCAATATGAGTGTGTAGTGACTAGGGATTTTGATCTGGGCAAGCAGATAGCGGCCTATGCTATAGATTTACAGAAACCTAATTTTACAGTCATTAAAAAAGCCCTAGAGGATTTTGCAGATCAGATAGTAAGTGGACTAGTAGGAGAAAAAGTAAAAGCAGATCTTATTAATAGTTACAATGAAGAGTATGCTTTTTATGGACTAATGCGTTACCCCAAACAGCTGCAGGCTGTAAAAGATGAGGTCAACAGATATGAGGCTGTAGAAGCTTACAGAGCGTCCCTTATGGAAAGAATCACTTTAGCAGAAGTGGAAGAAAAACATATCGAGCAGTTTGTCAAAGCCATTTATTCTAAAACCATTATTAAAAAGGGTGCCCTCTTTATTTACGACAAGGACAATGATGAAGAATTATGGGAACCTATTCTAAACGTCATGGAGATCAATAAATATCCTGAATATGAGCTTTTTAAACGTTTTACAGCTATGACAGGAAGACAAAAAGAAGTGATGTTAAAAAAGACTGAAAGACGTATCAAACCGCTGACACAAAGTGAAGATATCGGTGAACTTCTGGGAAGGCTTGATGAAATCCTTGTTTTATATAATGAAAGACGGGAACAGATAGAAGATGAGGTCCATGAAGTGGTGGAAGGTATGACCATTTACAATTTCTACAAAGATATTTTAGGGTATACAAAAGAGCTTAAGAGAAAATTAAACTGATCAAACAGATGAGGAAGGGGATTGTATGCAGCAAAAAACATTAAAACGTGCAGAAAGATATGCCGTAAGTCATGATTATGCAAGTGTTGAAAAGGATGATATTAGGGCCAAATCCCCGACTTTATTTGTTGTTCTTGGCAGTGAAGTGAAAGAAAGCATTGGCATTATCAAAAAAACCATGGATCAAAAGATTGTTAATGCACAAGGCGCTGCTTACTTCTATATAGGGATTAACGATACTTTAGAAGAAGAACGGGTCATTTCATTGTCCTTGCCTTTTGAAGTGCAGGATGAAAAAATATATAGAAGTACCTTAAGTGAAAGATTTCTCCAAAGCTCAGAAATACTTTGTCAGCTTGGGGAAAAGGTAACTCAAATCAAAAATATGATTTTAGAACAACATAGGCTTTTTCGCTCTTGGGAACAACTCTATATTTCTGTTGTGTGTGCGGCAGGAGATCCGATAAGTGTACTGTTACCTGACATAACAGTGTTTTTAAAACAAAAGCTTTCAGAGGACTTCAAACAAGTTTTTATAGATTTATTTGCGATAGTAGATGAAGGAGATGAAGTCCGCTTGGCCCTGAGACAGGCGATGACGATGAGTCTTTTTAAAGAACTTGATTATTATCAGGAGGAGGCGTATCGCTATTTAAAACCTATAGAGATATTGCCGGGAAATATAAGTATCAATATGGCCTATGAAGGCCCGCTGTTTGAGTTGATTTATGTACTCACGGACAGGAAAGAAAACGGACAAAAGATGAAGCAGGCTAAACAGCATCATTATGAAACATTGTGTTATATGGGACTTCTTAAAAATAGATATCAAAAAAATACAGAAGGCCTAGATGCCAAAGAGCAATACAACAGTACGCTGTTTCGTCATAATATCTTTGAAAAAGGACAGCATAGATACGCATCTTGTAATGTAGCAAAAGTAAAAAGGCCTGGGATAGGCATCTATATGGCAGCGGCTTACCATCTTTACAAAGAGTACATGAAGACTATTATGAGTGAAGATGGGGACGTTGTGGCTGATTTACTGGATCGGAGCGGGTTAAGTGAGGAAAGGCTGAACCGTTTTGCCAGCGGTGTCCTCAAAGGAAAAGAAAGGCTTAAAGATATCTATACTTTGATGTCTAACCAAGTCAGTTTTAAAGAAATTAAAAATAAGAGCTTTAAAGATGCAGAGATCATGCTTTATCATGAATCTTGTGAGGCCTTTTTTGAGGTTAATTTCAGAGCGGCGGCAGATACAAAGCAGAGTGAAGCTATAGGGGCAAAAATCAAAGCAGAAATCCGAAGTCCTTATGCAATCAGTGAACTATTTAAGGAGTCAGGTCAAGCTGCGATAAGGAATCTCAGAGAACAAGTGCTTTTTAAAAAATCAAAGCTGGAGACGCTTATGAAAGAGAAGGAGCAGGAACTGGTAGGACAAAAGATTGGGACGCCTTTTACCTTGTTTGACAAGAAATACTTGAGAGATGTCAAAGAGTATCTGATTAATGAAATTTATGAACTTAAATATAAAATGCTTTTTGAAGACATCAAATTAAAGCAAATAGACTGTATCAAAACAGCCTTAGAAGCTTTACATGAAGTAATAGAAAAGGATATTAAA
>JAQSYC010000261.1 GCA_029256345.1 Clostridia bacterium
AGAGAGCAGGTACTTTTTGCCTCAGATAGAAACAAAGATCATGAATGAAGGCTGGGCTACGTTTTGGCATTATAACATATTAAATAAGTTGGGACTTAGTCAAAGCATGCAGTTAGAGTTTTACAAGGTTCATAACAATGTAATCTGTCAAAGACCAGGCAGTCTCAATCCTTATTATATCGGCTTCAAGATATGGCGGAGCTTATATGAAAAATATGACGGAGATTTTAAAAAGTTAGCAGTTATACGAGAAACGGAAAGGGATGCATCTTTCATAAGAAGTTATTTAGATTATGACTTGTGCCTAGAAAGCAAGCTCTGTGAGTTTGAGGAGGAGGAAAGGTACTACATTGTATCAGAAGTTGCCAATGATAAAGGGTGGAAAAAAATCAGAAATACTTTGGCAGAAAATGTGGGTATAGGCAGTATACCCATTATACAAGTTCAGGATATTGTCAAAAATGAAGACTGCCTTATACTGACCCATATCTATGATGGCAGAGAACTCAGTCTTGCCTATGCCACAGAAACACTTAAATACATTCAAACTTTGTGGGGAGGAAAGGTTGTTCTAAAAACTACCTTGTCTCAAATATCAAGAAAGATTATATGCAGCGAAACTAAAAAGGTATCTATTGAAAATGCCGTATAAAGCACTGGATTTGTTTGGACGAAGGCATTTAAATATGATATAGTAGTAGAAGTTAGTACAGCGAGGATAGACGGAGGAAACTAAAGATGGATTTTAAACTATGTGCCATAGCAAGCGGAAGCAGCGGTAACTGTACTTTTTTGCAGGCAGGCGAGCAGATGTTTTTAATAGATATAGGAATAAGTGGAAAAAAGGTAACAGAAGGTCTAGGGGAACTGGGGATTGACCCTAAAGAGGTACATGGGATTTTTGTTACCCATGAGCATATTGATCATATTAAAGGCGTAGGCATATTCAGCAGGAAATATGATACGCCTATTTATGCAACTCAAAAAGCATGGGATAAAATGCTAGGCGCAAACATGATAGGAAATGTTAAGGAGCATAATATAAGACCCATTTGCAAAGAAGAGCCTCTGCATTTGGAGGCTCTTAGGATATTTCCTTATACGATTTATCATGACGCCGTGGACCCCGTAGGGTATTCCTTTGAATATAAAGCAAAAAAGATTACGATTGCAACAGATATAGGTGTTATTGATGAGCGGATTAAAGAGAACTTAAGAGGTTCTCATGGCATTTTATTAGAATTTAATCATGACATTCACATGTTAGAGGCTGGCAGTTATCCTTTTCACCTCAAAAAACGTATTCTTAGCGATGTAGGGCATCTTAATAATGAAGCGGCGGCTGAAGTGCTGAGGGATATTTATCATGAGGGGATGCAATGGGCGATTCTTGGACATTTAAGCAAAGACAACAATGTGCCGGACCTTGCCTATCTTACAGCAAAAATGGCATTAGAAGAAAAAAATATTATCGTAGATAGGGACATTAAAGTCAGTGTCGCGAAGCGAGATCGGGTTTCAGAAATTCATTTTATTTAGTAAAAATAATGGTATAAAAATGTTTAACTTGTTAATACTATCACTGTAATTGAATTTATTCAACTCATTGAGTATCCGAAAGGAGGGTTAACAATGGCTAAGAACAATAACAACCAATCAAAAAATAGCGCAAAAAGTAATGCAAGTAATAAACAATCCTATAACATGGAAGTAGGACAAGATCTTACATCTAAAAACAGCAGTCAAAATAACAGTCAAAATAGCAGTCAAAATAACGCAAAAAACTGCAGATAATTTAACATAAAAAGATGATATAGAGAGCTTTCTCTATATCATCTTTTTATATAATGGAGAGGGTATTGAAAAACTATCAGGTATTTTTATCAATAAGATATTTTGGAAGGCGATGAAGGATAAACAAAAAGTATAAAGGGCATTCTATATAAAAAATAGACATAGGATGTATTTATGAAAAAAAATAGTTTGAGTGAACATATTTTTTTATTTCCTTTTACATGGAAGCATATGACTAGTAAAAACAATGATTTATTTTTACAGCACTTGCAGATTCAAGATAAAAGTTTTGAAAATCTGGAAAATTGGCAACAAAATACGATTCATATCCAAGAGGATAAAGAGTATAACGAATTTGTTTATTTTTACAAACCCGTACGGTCAGCCCTGTATACCTTTGAAAAGGCACCTCTTATTGTAAGAAACTACTGTTATAAAGGTTTGGCAGAAGAGAATTATTTTATTATAGGGGTTGAGCAAAAGGAGTATGTTTTACAGATCAAAGAACTGCGCCTTAAGCTTTATAAGACGGGGATTGGGATATTGTCAATGACTATTTCAAATGAAAAGTATGAGGCGATACAAGATATACAAAACATCAACAGCTTTAGTAAATGTATTTATCCACCGATGTTACCCATTGAAAAGGCCAAAGAAGAGCTTTTTCCTGACTATATAAAAATTAAATTAAATCCTCTTCAAAAGATAGAAGAGCATTTTACAGGGGATTATTATAAAGAAGCAACAACCATAACCCCGCTTATTATGAATCTATTAGGAAAACCCTTTATAAGCAAGGAGGACAAACATAGGCAGGAGAGCCTTTTTATAGAACCTGTATTAGGTAACCAAATGTTTTGTTTGTGCCTTTATAAAAATCAAAAAATATTAGAAGATATACAACATGGGGTTATAAATGACTATTTAATAGAAAGGTTTATGACAATTAATAAAAAAATCATTTATCACCAAGAAGAGTCCGTGAGGGAACAGGAAGAATCGATGATTGAATACCTTAGAAGTGAAGGCAATATTTATGGGGTAAGCCGATTTTCACTGGTGGGGATTTCAAAGCAGCTGTTAAAAAGTAAGCTTTATGATCAGCTAGTATCGCTTGTTATCATGCAGCGGGCCACATTGCTGAGCTTATCCACAGAAATAGCCAGAGTATCGACCCTTCCCAAATACGATCTGGTTCCGGCAATACAGAGTATTTATGAAATTTATATTCAATTTATTAATCAGCTTTACTTTAAGGAAGTCACAGAAGACATACAAGGAAGCCGTATCTATGATAAACTTTCAAAACAGCTAAGGATAGAGGAAGAATTAAGACAGCTGGACTTTGAAATCAACGAAGTACACGAATATGCTGCCCTTATTGAACAGTCAGAATCAAAATTTAAAGTGCAGCTCCTGACCATTATAGGAGCTGCACTCGTTATACCTACCTTTGCAACAGGTTTTTTTGGGATGAATATTTTTAAAGATGA
>JAQSYC010000017.1 GCA_029256345.1 Clostridia bacterium
AGACTCCTTAGTTTCTTTAAAAGATGAACTTAATCATACTTTAGATTATTTAAAATGTATGGAAATGCGTTATGAGGGAGACTTATTTTATACGATTAATCTCTCTGAGGAGTTATTAGCAATACAATTGCCTAAATTGTCTTTACAACCCCTTGTAGAAAATGCCATTAAATTTATTTCTCAAACCAATCCGCCTTGGCAAATTCATATTGAGGGTTCTATAGAAAACGCTATTTGGAAAATTTCTGTAATTGATAATGGTACTGGATTTTCGGAGGAGAAACTCTTGGATATTCAGGAAAAAATAAATCATATAAATACTACAAATCTACTGCCATCTTTAGAGCTTAATGGCATGGGACTCATGAATATTTATATTCGATTTAAAATTTTATATCAAAATGATGTTATTTTTATACTTGATAATGTACACCCACATGGCGCGCACATAATGATAGGAGGTCGTTTATAATGCATGAAAAACTTACTTTTTCTGTAATTGTTGTTGACGATGAAAAACTTATTCTGAAAAACATCGTTAGAAACATCGAAGAAGCAGACAGCAGCTTCAAAGTTGTAGCTACTGCTCGTAATGGTGCCGAGGCTCTGGAACTAGTTAAAGAGTATACACCGCATGTTGTATTTACTGATATCCGAATGCCTGTTTTGGATGGATTAGAGCTCACTTTTCTAATTGATCAACAATTCCCATCCATAAAAAAAGTCATTGTAAGCGGCTACGATGACTTTAACTATGCCAAAAGTGCTTTAAAAAACAATGTAAGCGATTACCTGCTGAAACCTATCAATAATGATGAATTAAAAACTTTACTGCTTTCACTTAGACAAAGTCTTCTGGCAGAACTCAATGATTCATCGTTACTTCCTAGTTCCACTCAACAGACTTCTAAGGAAATAGTTATGCTTGTGCAAAAGTTCATCCATACTAATTATAGGTCTCCAATTGACCTGAATACTTTATCTGCACAATTTGGTTTTTCATCCTCTTACCTCACTAAAATTTTTGTTAAACATGCGAATATCTCTCCTCTTAAATACCTTACCGAATATCGCATGACGATTGCTAAACAGCTCTTTAGTAATCCTGATCTTTCTATTAAATCGGTAGCAGAACTTTGTGGCTATCCCGATCCCTTTCATTTTAGCAAGCTTTTTAAAAAGATAACTGGTGAAAGTCCTGCTAGCTATAGAACCACTCACAAAAATACTCCTTCTTAGGCTTTTATAAATGATTCTTGCCCAGAAGGAGTCCTTTTATTAGTTATTTAGCTTATAGTTTTCCTTATATATTATAGAGGGAATATTTCAGGTTCACCGTTAAAAGAATAAATAGCAGCTGTGCCTTTTGTAAAATATAATACTGCAAAGACACCATCATCTACGCTATACATAGATTTCAAATCTGGCATTGCTTCAAGTGCTATCTCTTTGACTTCACGTCTGTCATCATTTGCAACTTCTCCGGTCACACGAATCCACTGTCCTTTTTGATTCATGGTAGAAATTTCAACTTTGGAATTCTCTGCCATTTGTTTAAAGCTTGGCTTTGTATTGTTTGTAACAATGTACAACTTCCCTTCATGTTCAAAGACAGCGCCAAATGGTCTGACTCTTGGCTGATCCCCTTCAGTAGTTGCTATGTAAAAAGTGCCACTTTCTTTCAAAAATTCTAATGCTTTCTTCATTGTTCTTGCTCCTCTCAGTTCTATATGTTAAAATGGATTGCATGATAATAATAACATGTATACCTCAAATGACAAGTACGATTTTAAATTAGTGTAAGTATCTTATGAGATACTATGAAAGGAGTTATAATGGCACTTGATAATAGCCTTTTTGGAAAATGTCCTTATTTTACAGTTCAAAAAATACTTTCCGGAAAATGGTCCATACTCATTATCCATCATTTGAATACCGACACACTACGCTTTGGGGAACTCCAAAGAAAACTGGGAGATATCACACAAACTACATTAACTAAACACCTTCGTATGCTAGAAGATTATGGATTGATTCATCGTTATGTTTATTCAGAAATCCCTCCCAAGGTAGAATACTCTCTAACAGATTTAGGAAAGGCCTTTAATCCCATATTAAACGAACTTAAAATCTGGGGAGATAAATATATTGAAACCCTTAATACTCAATAAAAGATTAGATATACCTTAAGAGACTGCACAAGTCATTTCAAACACTCATGGCAATTATTGTGATATGATTTTTAAAATTATCCGTTTTATCGATGAAAATTTATTTTATTTAGTCTAATCTTTTAGCTTCACACTTTAATAAACATAGGGCGGATATTGAGGGTATTGTGGGTAATAAGGATAGGGCGGCGCATAATATGGATAGGGTAATAAGGATAATGCTAATAATCTAGCAAGTGGTATTTGTCTTTGTCTAAATCTTCTAACTCTTCTTGGATTACCATATTGCCTCTGTCCATTATATCGATTTTCATCTTCTCGATATATCACATCCTCACCAACAAGAACATTTACATGATCAGGCTCTACACTTTCAATAATACCGTCTATCTCCATTCCGTCGTTCATTCTTAAAACAGTGTGATAATACATCATTTTTGTACACTCATTGTATAACTTCTGTATATCAGTATTTTTATTTCCTTCTAATTCCATTTTTACCAACTCCTTTCCATATTATAATATTAATTTTTTGATAAAATGTTCTATTTAATAAACAAATGATTAGTCTATTTTAAATATAACATCTGCACTGTACCCTGGGTCTAAAAGAGATGTCGGAGCCTGTGGTTTAACTTCTACTTTAACAATACGTTTGCCGTCTTTTTGGACTGCAATTTTGGAAATATGGGTTACAAGTGCCTGAATGCTCTCGTTTGTATCTGCTTTAGGAATAATCTCTGCCTTGTCTCCTTCTTTTATTTGAATAACAAATTCTTCTGGGACCTCCGCCCTTACAACAATTGTATTGGCATCAATCATCTCCAGTACTCTTCCTGCCGTATTCTGCGCTCCTAGCCGACTCCCTTCAATAACGGAAATACTTTTTATCATCCCCTTTTCCATATCTGAAATAATTTTATTATCTAAGAGATAGGTTTTTTCCAGCTTGTTTTTCATGATCTCCAGATCCAACTGTGAAAGGTTAATACTGACATTTTGCCTATCCCTATTAACCGTATTACTTATTTGCATTTTTTCAAGCTGCACTTCTTTATAATTGAGCTCCGTATTTAAGGCGTTGATTTCATCCTTTAGAACGTCTTTTATTTTTCTAATATTATTTTCTATCTCTATTTTTGCTTTTTCCTTTTGGTCGATGACATCCTCATCATTTTCTAAGGTATGTTCAGATATCCCCCCAACTTCAAAAAGTTTTTTTTGCTTTCCATAATCTTTTTTGGCATCTTCAATCTCTTTATTTATCCTTATTAAATGAGTTTGAAGTATTTGAAGCTCTGCACTTGTTCCTTGATTATATTCTTTTGTTTTTCTAGTAATATCCCCTTTAATCTGGCTGATGTCGGCAGATAAAGCACTCTTATCCTGGGTAACATCTTCTAATAGAATTTCATTAATAAGAACCTGCTGCTCCATCTTTTGGATACTCTTTTTATATTCGTCCATATCCAGTGTAACTAACACATCACCCTTTTTAATGCTATCTCCCTCTTTAACCTCTACTGAGCGGACTGTTGCCGGGAAATCAATATTAATCTCCTGACTGTTGGTATAGCCTACTTCTCCCCAAGCTATAATATTACTTTTACTACCAACCCCTTCTCCTATTTGATGAATCACTTCCGTTGTTTCTTCTTTTCTAGCGTCTTCCTTTTTTGGGCTTATGTAATATAATGTAACCCCTGCTATTATGGCTATTCCCAGTATTCCAATAATCCATTTTGTTTTTTTCATTTCATAGCTCCTCTATTCCACACTTTTTAATGATTGAAGCATCTCAATGGTTTCAATCTTTTTAGCTACAACAAGATTAACAATGATAACAAATATAAAGGTAATGACCCCTGCTATTAGGACATTTAGCTTGCTTACCTGACTGATAAGATCAAGATTTTCACCAAAGCCTTTGATGATAATATCTGTAATAAGCTTTCCTAAAGGAATTCCAGCAAAAATACCTACTATAGCTGAAACAAGATTTTCTACCAGTACCAATGCTCTTATTTCTTTCTTATAAAAGCCAAGTACCTGCAAAGTTGCCAAATCTCTCAGCCTTTCAAAGAAATTTAAAATACTTAAATTATAAAGAACTACAAAGGCAAGAATCCCTCCAAAAGTAATCAGAAGTACAACTGACAAATAAACGATTTTAAGGTTTTCCTCAAAACTTACCTTTTGATTTTCCACTGCTTCATAACTTTCTACATAGTCACTCTGGAGAAAACTTCTATCCTTTGAGTGCCATTTAATGAATACGGATGTAGGCTTATACCGCTCTCCCATTTTCTCCCATAGCTCTCTTGAGATATAAATACCCTGATTGGATACCAGATAGGTAATGTCTTTAACCACCACCTCCTGATAGCTGTCATCTATTACTTTAAGCTTAACTGTCTCTCCTTGTATAACCCCTAGTGTTTCTGCCAGTTTATTGGATAAAACAATGCCATCTTTATCAACTGTTATAGGCTGCTTTTGCATATTGATCAGATGAAGAAGCGGGCTGCCTCCATCTAAAATCGTGATCCGTGCCATTCTTCTTTCACCACCAGCTGCAAGTATTTGTATGCCAGATTCCTGCATATGTTGAATCACACCATCTAAATGAAGATTATAAATATCTTTATCTGTTGTTTTATCATCCAGCATAGCGATATGATCATACGAATAGACTTCTTCATACATGGTCTTACTGATCCCGCTTATGGTATTATTTAGGGTAAGTGCTCCTAAAATAAGACCCGAGCATCCCATAACACCAAAAATCCCCATCAGCATTCGGCCTTTATTTTTGGAAATATTTCTGGCAATAAGCATATGACTAAATTTCATTTTATACCATATAACGGGTATGCTTTCCAGAAGTACATGATTGCCTTTTTTAGGCGGCTTATTTCTTAAAAGAGATGCCGGTGTTTCCTCTTGTATCTTCAAACATGAATAAGCTGCAACGCCTCCTGTACAAAATACTATCAATATACTTCCCATAATAATATTAGGCATATATAAATACATTTTGTAACTATCCATAACATACAAATTTCTCAACTGATTAATAAGTACTTTTCCAATGACCAGTGGCCCTATATAAATACCTACAACAGCACCTAAGAGCCCTATATAAACCCCATAAGAAGTATAGTGCCAAATAATGCTTTTCCCACTAAACCCCAAAGATTTTAATGTCCCTATCTGATTTCTCTGATCTTCCACTAATCTAGACATGGTGCTTAGTGTAATAAGGGCTGTTACAAAGAAAAACATAAAGGGAAACACTCTGGAAAGGGTTATAAACTGCTCAATTCTTACCTCCACATCCTGTATGCTTCTATTATCTTTCTTAGTCATAATCCCTATAAGGTCATCTCCTAAAACAGTATCTATGCTTTCTTGTATTGCCTTAGGATCATATTTCTCGGCAAATCTCACATTGATCTGATTGTATATTTTTTGCCCGCCGTAAGCCGTTGCAATTTTGTCCTCATCTACTACAATAAAACCGTATTTGCTAGCATCAGGCATCAGCGTTGTAGAGTCCTTAATAGAAAAAATGTGTTCACTGCTAAGAGCTAATGCCTGAATACGCACATCTAACCATCTCTCATTAACTTTTATGCTTAGTGTGTCTCCCAGCTTTAAACCATGGGACTTAGCAAAGTTTTCATCTAAAATGGCTTCTCCACTCTCTTCCCATTTCCCCTCTCTTATAACTGGTCTATCTAAACTGGTTTCTTCATTTATTGTATAGAGTCTTAAAGTAGGACTGTCCTTTAGATCTGTCTGAACATTAAGGCTCAGTCTTTTCTCTGTTTCTTCAACGCCTTCTATATGGTTAACAGCCCATATATCTTGCTCTGTGGGATTCATAATCCCAATCCATAGATCTGAAAGCCTTGATGTTTGATACATGGCCTTTGCATTTTCATCTATCGTTTTCCACAAACTATCCAAACCCACCACAATACTTACCGCCACAGCTGCCATAACAAAGATGGAGATAAACTGGGGCAGGGCCTTTTGTATATCCTTAATGGATTTTTTAACGAGCACATCTTTTACCATACAATTTCCTCCACCTCTTTAGGTGTATGATTTTGTTTGATTTCTCTTATCAGGCCATCTTTCATATGAATCACACAGTTTGCCATATCTGCAATGGGAGCATTATGGGTTACGATAATGACTGTTTTATTCATATCTCTAGCAATATCTTTAATGAGCTTTAATACGATATGCCCTGTTCCTGAATCCAATGCCCCCGTAGGTTCATCACACAAAATAATTTTAGGATTTTTAGCCAAAGCCCTTGCAATAGATACTCTTTGCTGTTCTCCTCCCGACATTTGAGAAGGAAAATTAAACATTCTTTTGCCAAGGCCTACTCGCTCTAGCATCTCTTTGGGATTTAAAGGGTCTTTGCAAATCTGCTTGGCAAGCTGTACATTTTCAAGAGCCGTCAGATTAGGCACCAGATTATAAAACTGAAAAACAAATCCAATGATATTTCTGCGATACGTTGTTAAACTCATTTCTGACATTTTTGAGACCTCTTCTCCACCTACCATGATTTTCCCCCTTGTTGCGAAGTCCATTCCTCCTAACAAATTGAGTACTGTTGTTTTACCTGCTCCACTTTGGCCCAGTATAGCCGTAAAAGCTCCTTCGGGTATCTCAAAGTTTATGCCATCAACGGCCCTTATAACACTTTCACCAACTTTATATTCTCTTACTACATCTTCAAATGTAATAAAACTCATTTCCAGATCCTCCCACTCTATGTTCAGCACTTTTACTTTTTATCTTGCCTTTTCATATATTTTATCTTTCTGTCACTCATTTCAGCACAATTATTTTATTAAGACTATATTAAATTATTAATCTCTAATATGATTTACTGTATAATCTATCAATAATTTTCATCTCCGTTTTAAATACTGGACTGCTCATATACCATTTTGCTATTCATATCTCAAGGCCTCTATAGGATCAAGAACGGCACATTGACACACCACAATTACCGCGATATAATTACAGTGTTAATAAAATTAACACTGTTAAGTGAGGTAATTATATGAGTATCAAAAAACGGCGTGATATTGAAAAATCTGAAATGAAAAAGAAAATAAAAGATGCCGCTATTGAGCTTATTGAACAAGAGGGCTATGAGAAATTGTCAATTAGAAAGATAGCTGCTAAAATTGAGTATTCACCGACCACCCTTTACCTTTACTACAAAGACAAAGCAGAGATTATTACGGATATGTCCAACGAGCTTTATAGTAAAGTTGAGAGCCATGCTGCTGCTATTCTAAATGGCAATGCTACCCTTTCAATAGATGAGCAAGTACATAGCATATTGAGCGTCTTTGTTACGAGCCTTTGCGGTGAGCCGGAGATGGCAAAAGCTATTATGTATAGTGGCACAAATGTCATATTTGCGAATGAAAATAAAGATGGTACGCCTTCTAATTCAGGCATAGCTATGCTTGATCATTTCTTTGCTGATGGGGTAGCCCAAAAAGTTTTAAAACCCAATATAATAAACACTTCATGGATGATTATTAGTGCATTACTCGGCTTTGTTATGAATGTCATAGAAAATGAGTTGTATAAACGGGATGATTTCGACCAACTTGTGGATGATTTCATAGAAATTCTGATGGGGGGAATGAGACAGTGAATACACTAAAAATAGATTATATACTTTGGAGCGTAATCGTTTTGATTGCGCTGGTAGCCTTAGTGATGTACCTCGCAATACCCGGTGGCAAACTTTGGAATCACTATCTGGCAGATGTAAAAATATCTTTGACTGAAACAAATAGGCAAAACAGCGCACAAAGTCTATTTACGGAAGATTCTCTTGCCAAGCTGCCTGTTCTGCTCCGTCAGCACATCACCAATGGGGGCTATATGGGAAAGCCCCTTATGGATAACATGCTGATCTATTTTCACAACACAAAGTTTCGTATGTCGGCGGGCAAAGAGCCCATTAAGATTCAATTCATGCAGGTCAACTTTGTAAACAGACCTGACCGACACGCTTTCTTGACAGGGCGAATTGCGTGGATTCCCTTGCAAGCTAAAGACAGTCTGTTAGACGGATTTGGCTCTATGACAGGTGTACTTGCCAAGCAGTTTCAGCTTTTTCATTCTACTGGGTCCGAAATGGATCAGGGACAGTTGATAACGGTGCTGGCAGACGCAGTCTATATGCCATCCTTGTTTTTACAGGAGTATGTGTCATGGACAGTCGTTGACGACCACACCGTTGAAGGGGAGATTTCATGGAAAGGCGTTTCTGCTAAGGGAAGATTTACTTTTGACAATAATGGCAACATGATACGTTTTGATACCAATGACCGATATATGGACGAAAACGGGAAAGGCAGCTCGCTGGTGCCGTGGTATGTAACCTACTCTGATTATCAAGAGCAGAATGGTTACTTTCAGCCCGGAAGCGTCAGTGTAAATTGGATGCTCCCGGATGGCGATGACACCTATTTTGTGAGTGACCACATTGAGGTGCACTACTCAATAAATGAAGTGTTGTTACCCATTTAAAATCCTTGTTTTCCAAGCCACTTGCTCATTTTCTGCTCTCTTTCAGAAAAACTTTTTTCTTCGTATTTTCCCAGAACAATTTCATCAGTAATATTGCCATCAGCTAAAAAAATCACACGCTCTGCTCTGGCTGCAACTTTTGCATCATGTGTAACTAGCATGACTGTGGTTCCTTCCCCATTAACCTCATTCATAATATCCATAATTTCCTTTGTTGCGGCCAAGTTAAGCGCTCCTGTAAGTTCATCACCAAATATAATATCCGGATGGTTTATTAATGCACGGCATATTGCCGCCCGTTGAAGCTGCCCTCCGGAAACCTTCTTAATATCATGATCTGCTATTGGGTCAATCCCTGTTCTCTTCATAAGTTTTTCTGCATAGACGTTTACATTTTTTCTGCTATCTTGTTTTGCCTTAAATCCTGGAAGTACAATATTGTCACGTATTGATAATGTCTTAAGTAAATGTGACTGCTGGAATATAAATCCCATTTTTTTAAGACGTATGTTGCTCATTTTCTCATCATCAAGGTTTGTAATATCTTCTCCATCAAAACTTATTTTACCTTTAGTTGCCCTGTCCATGCCGCTTATGTTATATAAAAGTGTGGATTTTCCTGAACCTGACTGTCCCATGATTGCCACGAATTCTCCTGCGTTAATGGTAACGTCAATTCCCTTTAAAATCTTTGCTCCATTAAATTCCTTCCATAATCCTTTTGCCCGTAAAATAGCCTTCATCGTTATATCTCCTATTCATTAATCAGCGAAATGATATGATATTCCTGTATCTGACCTGCACTCATCCATGTCATTCCCGCTGCCACTGCAAGAAGCAAAAGCGGTACTATTGCAAATGCTGCCCATGGATTTATGATAAATGTTATTCTTGATATACCAAGTCCCATTATACTGAAAGCCATGCTTACAATGCGCGCGCCAAGTATGTTTGAAATAAGTGTTCCTGCAAACATCCCTGTCATTGAAACCATTAAAATCTTATATAGGTACTGTTTCCTTACATCAGAATTTGTAAAACCGATGGCTTTCATTGCTGCAATTTGCGGGGCATCCTTGGCAAGTCTTAGCTTCATAAATAAAACCACTATCCATGCTGCAAGCAGTATGCCTATCAAAATGACTGCAGTTGCGATAACTTCTACCTGTCTTGAAACACCGCCTAATGTCTGGCTTATGAATTCCTCCATTGGTTCTATGTCATAACCTACGCCAATCTTATCACGCCATTGAGAAGCTTTTTCTTCCACATTTATACCATTCATAAGATTGATTGTAAATTGGTATTTTTCTGTATCTACTCCTTCAAAGCTGTATAGAGCCTTTGCCGTGTATCCTCCACTTGTCACATCCTGATAAATTCCAGAAACAATACATTTCTTCAGCATGTCGTTCACTTTTAATAGGATGGTGTCACCGACGTTTTTGCCCATCGCCTCTGCATTAAGCTTTGAAAGTGCGATTTCATTTTCCATAGTAGGTGCCGTTCCTACAAGATACTTAAGTGCTTTCCCTGCATATTGGCCACAGTCAATGTGCAGATTTATCCATTCCTCTGCTGAATTAATGGCCTGGATACGTACTCTTCGAAACGCCTTGTAGTCTTCAATGTCAGCATCCTCCTCTAGGAGCTTTTGAACGACTTGATATTTACTATCTAGATTTTGCCCCGAGTCAATCTCAATCAATAGATCATCCATGGAACTTCCCATATAGGAAATGAATTCCTTGGAGTTCATAGTATTTAAAAGATTCATAGGAACAATCATGATGCCCGAAATGATGAACATAACCACAAAAACGATTATGAATCCACTAAAATGATGAAATGTGTCCCTTACACTTATAAGCAGATTAACTGGCATCGTCTTTGACTTATAAAGTCCGTCCTTGGCATGTTCCTTTTTACTAAAACCTTTTTCAGTTACAAGTAGCTCCACAACAGTTACTTTCTTAATCCTCTTAAGAATCTTCTTACAGTAATGGTTAGTTATGAAATACACAAGTGCACAGGCTGCAAAAGGAAGGCCAATAGTAAGCATTGAAATTGGCTGTTTACCAAATGTGCTGTTTATATGCCTTGTAAACACGTTTGATAAGATAAGAGCAAGTACATAACCTATGACTATTCCTACTGCGACCATCATTTTATACTTTTCAAGATACAGATTTCTTATATCCTTATAGGACATTCCTATGGCTTTCATGGTACCGATTTCATGCATTTCTTCTTCGAGGGCAGCCATCACAGTGTACTTAATGCACATTAGGGAAACCATAACAAGTAACATACTTACAAGCATTAAAACCATTGCCATCACAATATCCCCAAGCGCACTTAAAAGAAATATAATGGTGTAAGTAACTGCCTGACCATCCTGCGGGAGACCCGCTTTTTCATAAGCACTCTGAAAGTCTGAAGCTTGCGATGAATCTATAAAATATGTTTCGATGAGGTACTCATTCTCTCCCACATTTCCAAAAAGTTCTTCGAAATCCTCATCGCTTATAAGCAATCTTGTTGAAGAACAAAGAGTAGAATTCATCTGTGCGTCATGCACAAAAGTTGTTACTTTGAATGCCTTGGTTACACCGTTACTTGTTAACTGGACTGTATCTCCAAGGTTTATGTCGTAGGAATCCCGAAGAATGACAGGTATGCCGATTTCACCTTTATTGACATTTATTGCCTTTCTGTCTCCATCAAGCAAAAGATCATATTCCTTATTTTGCTTAACAAGACCTATATCCAGTCTGCAGTCTGATAAACTAAATACCTCCTCTCCATACACCTTAAGATCATCTCCGTAAATATCTATCATGGGAACGATCTGCCAGGCTGTAACGCCCTCATAGGATGCATTAAATGCATCAATTAACCCCGGCTTTATTTCCCCCTTATGCATCTGGAGAAAATGCGGTGGCTTTGCTGCGCTGTACATTCCCATCATTGAAGTGATGAGCTGCGTCACAACTATGGCTGCTACCACCACAAGCGCTGCTGCAAGTGTCATAAACAAAAGCAATGCCACATTACTTGCACGGTTTCTTTTAAAATCATTCTGCAATATTTTGGCGTTCATGTTCACAACTCACCACCTCAATTGTTCTTATACTCTTTTGGCTTCCAAAAACCAATGCAACAGCTACCATTAATATGCCTGCAATAATAAGCATCAGTCCGATCCCCCTGCCTTCACCTATTCCAATGACTTTTCCAATACTATCAGCGAGCATGCCATTTTCCTGCATCATTGGCTCAAATACATGATCTGCAAGTATGCCGCAGGTTGCATAGGCTATAACACATCCACTCTGAGTGAGAAGACTAATAAGTCCCCAAACTCTTCCCTGTACGCCATTTGGGATGCGTACTCTTATAAGTACATCAGCACATGTATTAACAAAGGGGAGTGCTGCAAAGAAAAGAACGCACGCTGCTAATATAAATGCTATGTGTGTACTTGTTCCAATGAGCGCCATAAAGCATCCGCAGAGAATTAAAGATGCTATGAGGATTTTAGAATAATTTTTCTTAATACCAAGAATACTGATTACTACGCTGCCCACAACCATTCCAATTGCACTTATAGATTCCATGAAGCCTACTGTTTTAACACTGACAATTGGTAACACCAGTGGAATCATTAATGTCTGGATAAACCCAATAAAAAAGCACATGAAAGCCATTAAAAGTACAAGACTTGCAGTTCCTGTATCCCGAGTAATATACTGCATACCTTCCCTTAATTCCTTGACGAAATTGAATTTATCCTGCCTTGGCTTAACCTTTTGAATATTTTTTCTAACTGAAGCTACTGCCAAAACAGTTACAAATAGAGTTGAAATATCTATGATTAGAATCACTCTTATGTCTGTGAATCCAAGAATAATGCCTGCAATAGCTGGTGATATAAGATATCTGGCATTACCTGCCATCTGCACAAGTCCGCTGGCCTTTGCATATTCTTGTTCAGTAAGTAAGTCTGTTACCGTTGCCCTATAAGAAGGATCAAGCAGTGAAGCAAATATTGAATTAATTGTTACACCAATAACTATTGGAACAATGCCTACGTGCCCCGTCTGAATACTTATAAGTATGTACAATAAGCCAAGTCCTGAGAAAAGGTCACCACAAATCATCATGAGACGTCTGTCAAATCTGTCCGCAAGGATTCCCCCAATCGGATTCAATAGAATGATTGGGAGGTAAGCAAGCAGTGTAATAACGGATACCCAGGTAACACTTCCTGTAAGCTGGTAAACGTATACTGCTAAGGCAAAAGCTGTCATGCCACTTCCAATATTGGATATTAATTGTCCTGTCCATATTGTCATAAACTGTTTCATAATCACACTCCCCAGTACTGATTTCCCACGCTACATAAAGCTTCATCTTCAACGCCAAGCATTTTCTCAAGCAGTGCCACCAGCGCTCTTAAAGTCATCTGCTGCTCTTCCGGCTTAACCTGAAAGATGCCATCATCTAAAAGTGTGATTGATGCTGTTAAAAAAATTCGCATGTACTGCGCGGGAAAATCTGATTTAAATATTCCCTGACTGATTCCCTCGTCCACAACTTTTGCAAGTATCGGTGCAACTCTTGTTACCATTAAACTCAAGGATTTTTGATGCATGAGTGCATTTTCCGGTTTGTGAAGTCCTTCCATAAAATCATTATCCACTTCGTTTTTAACCCTCATGGAAAGAATTATATTAAGCACTTTCATTACAGGCGATAGTTCTGGATGAGATGCTGCTTCCTTGGCCCTTACAACAACTATTTCAGTAACTCTGTCAATGATGGCATCAAGCACTTCTTCCTTGGACTTAAAATAATAATAAAATGTCCCCTTTGCTATTCCTACGGCACCTAGAATGTCATTTACCGTACATTTGCTATAACCTTTGACCCCAAATAATCTTCCTGCCGCATCAAGTATTTCGTTTCTTCTTTCATGATATTCCTTACTAACCTTCATCCTGCCTTACCCCTTTTTTATATAAAATTAAAAACGTCTTATTCACTGGTTTTTTCTTCACTCGACCGACGGTCTACATTATATATACGATACATTTTTATATTTGTCAATATGATTTTCAAAATTCTTTAATAAGTGAAGAATCACCATTTGAAGCAAGCCATAGGTGTAGGTACAAACAACTTTAAGATCTATGGGGCCTGTGAAATAAAGAAAGTAGCTAGAATAATTTTTCATTATCCTAGCTACCTATAGATTTTTATACTTGGATTACCTCAACAATTGAAAAAGAACCAATATTATTACGCCCAAAAAGCTCTAGGCATCCTGTAAACGCCTAGAGCTTTTCTTTATATGAAAATTCCACAGTAAATAGTACTAAGTAAATACCCTATTAACCTTGTTTGGTTTCTACTCGGCTAGGTTTAATGCCTCTGCTAAAGCCAGTATTGTCAACGATTGTCCATAAGCCATCGGTGCAATGAGGATATTTTTATAATGCTCTGCACTATAGCCCATGCCAGTTCCAGCTGATACGTTCAAGACAGTACCGTCCTTGTCGATATTCTTCAAAATTGCCTGAACACCTTTTTTCGCACATTCCAGATAAGAATCATCTAAAATACCATAACGAATTCCCTTCAGTATGCCCGCAGTAATCGCAGCTGATCCTGATACCTCTTCGTAACTTGAGTGGTCTGTCAGTACGGTATGCCACAATCCGTTTTTGCTCTGCAGTTCTTTCAGCTTCTCCACTTGTGCTTTGTACGTATCAATAATAAATGTTTTAACTCCTGGGGTTAATGTGCCTTTAAACATATCCACATAATCTAGGATGCCAAGGGTAAACCAACTGTTCCCACGGCACCAAAAAATCCCCCCAAAATTATCTCTTCTATTAAAAGACCATCCGTGGTAGAAAAGTCCCGTATGCGTATTATATAAGTATTTAATATGTATCAACACCTGATGAATAGATTCATCAATCCACTCCTGATTGTTGTACTTTTGACCTATTTTATTCAGAAACAAAACTGTCATAAATAAAGTATCAATCCACATCTCGCTTTCATTAAGACGAACCCCCTGCCGATCACCATTTGCGCTTGTCACATGCTGAAACCCGCCTTCTTTTGTTCTTGGAATACAGTTCATCAGCCAGTTTGCCCAACCTAGACATAAATCTTCAAATTCTTTATCCTGATACCCTTCATTTAATTGTGCCAGTGTCAATAGAGGCGTAGTTGTGTTGATATTCCTAGAAGGAAGCCCCTCTGCAATATTTCCTTTAAACCAGTCATACAGAAATTTTTTATAATCCTCTTTACCCTGATATTCCATGACTTTCAAAAGCCCATAAATCCCTACTCCCTG
>JAQSYC010000262.1 GCA_029256345.1 Clostridia bacterium
CCAAGAGTAGAAGGATTTAAAGAGAAATTACTATTAAACGGTATTAAAGTTGTGGAAAATACAAGCAATACCTCTTATATGTTTCAATATATTATGAGCACTGTACTTTTTGGTGGACTTTTTATTTTTGTATTTAGGACTGCTAAAAAGAGAGGTGGTGGTGGGATGATGAGTCTCGCTGCCAGCCCTGTACAAAGCGACCAGCTGACTCAAGGATTTTCAAGTATTGCAGGAAATGTGGAAGCTAAAGATCAAGTACAGGATGTGATAGACTTTATGAAGGAACCAGAAAAGTATGCCAGAATGGGAGCTAGAATGCCCAAAGGTATTATTTTATATGGTCCCCCGGGTACAGGTAAAACGCTTATGGCAAAAGCTATTGCTAAAGAAGCAGAAGTAGCCTTTTTTTCTGTAAGCGGTTCAGATTTTGTGCAGCTTTATGTAGGGGTGGGAGCAGGGAGAGTAAGAGAGATTTTTGCAGAAGCTAGGAAGCATAAAAAAGCTGTTATTTTTATTGATGAGATAGATGCGATAGGTAAAAAGAGAAGTCAAAATGCCAATAACAGCAACGATGAAAAAGATCAGACGCTTAATGCACTGCTTACTGAGATGTCAGGATTCAAAGAGGACGAAGGCATTGTGATTATAGCGGCCACCAATAGACTAGATATGTTAGATGATGCACTCCTAAGACCTGGGAGATTTGATAGACATATTGAAGTGGGTTATCCAGATATCAATGCAAGAGAGCAGATTATAAGGCTGCACCTTAACAACAAACCTGTAGCTGACGATGTAGACACAGGAGCCCTTGCAAAACAAACAGTTTACTTTACAGGAGCGATGCTTGAAAATCTTTTAAATGAAGCGGCTATTTTAGCAGCTAAAAATAATATAGAAGTGATTAGCAAGGAGGATATAGATGCTTCTTTTTATACAGTTATTGCAGGTAAAGAAAAAAAAGACAGAAGTTCTATTACACCTTTAGACAGAAGGATAACAGCTTTTCATGAAGCTGGACATGCCTTAGTTACAAAGCTCATAGCCCCGGATCATAGTGTAACGAAGGTCACTATTATTCCAAGCACAAAGGGAGCCGGCGGATTTAGCATGAATATTCCAAAGGATAAGATGTATCTTACAAAAACGGAGATACTGAGCCAGATTAAAATAAGCTTAGCAGGCAGAGCGGCAGAAGAAATTATATTTGGAGCAGATAACATCACAACAGGGGCCAGCAATGATATTGAAAAGGCCAGTGAGTACATTAAAAATTATGTGGTAAAATATGGTATGGATGAAGAAGTTGGCCTCATTAACCTAAGTATTATTATGGGACAGGAACATTTAGATAACCAGATGATTTTAGATAAATGCACCCAAAAGATTAAAGAACTTTATAAAGAAACCAAAAAAGTCATTATAGAGCATAAAGATATTTTAAATAGGTTGGCAGAAGCCTTGCTCGAAAAAGAGACTTTAGATGAAATGGAAATAGCTAGCTTCTTTTATTAGAAGCCAGCTATTTTTAATTACCGTTTTTTTTGTTTAACAGAGTCATGATGTCATTCTTCCAGTAAAGTCGTACACGATTGATTGTTTTGATGGGGGTAATTTTACCTTTGCTTACTAACTCATCAAGATATTGTCTAGAGCAATTGAGTATACAAGTGGCTTCAGCTGTAGTGATTATTTCAGTACATATAAAATCTATTAAATGTTCCTTATCATCAAATGAATATTTCATTTTAACGCCCCCTTACCAGTATATTTACTATTGTAAAGTAAAAAGTAAAATTTATCAACAATTAATCGATTAGTAAAATAAGTAATTCTATTTAGAGGGTCACCTTTTAATTTTCTTCACATAATTGTTCTATAATAAATACAGACACGTGGTATATTAAAAAGAGAATCGTTATTTTAAGTGAAAAGGGTGAAGTTATGAATGTATTAGTTATAGAGGATGAACAAAGAGTGGCAGATATTATGACCAAATACCTTGAAAAAGAAGGGTATACAGTTTTTACCTGTTATACAGGGAAAGCCGGATTAGAAGCTTTTTATGGTCAAAAGATAGATATTGTTTTATTGGATCTAATGCTTCCGGATATACAGGGAGAAGATATCTGCAAAGAAATGAGACAAGTTTCTAATACGTACATCTTTATGATTACTGCAAAAGGAAATTTGGATAATAAGATAGATGGCTTTGATATAGGGGCGGATGAATATCTTGTTAAACCTGTTAGTCCTAGGGAAGTTGTTGCAAGGGTAAACGCCCTAAAAATGAGAAAAGAAAGAGAAGAAAGTAAAGACAGACTCATTTTTGACAAAGGACGTTTGAAAATTTATCTGGAAGAACGTATTGTAAGGGTCAATAATGAGGAAGTGATGCTGACACCCAATGAGTTTGAATTGCTCTATCAACTGGCACTTTCACCAGGAAGAGTTTTTACCAGGGACCAGCTTATAGAGGCTGTTATGGGGATTGATTTTGATGGCTTTGACCGTACGATAGATGTGCATATTAAGAATTTAAGGAAAAAGATAGAAGAAGATACTAAAAGTCCAAAGTATATCAGAACCGTGACAGGAATTGGGTATAAATTTGAAGGGGATATGGCATGATCCCCATCCGCAAACAATTATTTGGTATTTTAGTAAGTGCGGGTGTGATTGTTATTTTCTCTATCTCCTTAGCGGTTAATATCTCGATTCAAAAACACTTTGAGCTTTATGTAGAGGCTAATATCAAGCAAGCTGGGGACGTGATTGTAAATATACTACAGGACGCCTACGAAATGGATAAATGGGATCATAGCATTGGGGAAGATCTCATTGTTGAGACGTATATGGGTAACTTTGCTATATCGGTACTGACCCCAGAAAAAGAAATGATATGGGGAACAACACCGGAACAGCTTTTGCAAAAAATTAAGGAAACTGATGAGCGGTATGCAAAGTTTAACAGATTGCCTTATCGTTTTGAAGATAGGCCTGTTTACAGCAAAGATGGGCGATTGGTAGGGTATGCACGAATAGGGTATTACACCTCCACGCTGCTTGCTAACAATGATTTGAAGTTTCAAAAAGATGTCAATGAAGCCATTTTATGGTGCGGAGCGATTATATTAGCCTGTTTTGTTGTAGTTGGGCTGTATATTTCCAGATTATTTACACATCATATCTATGGGATTGCACAAACATCTATAGCACTGGCAGATGGCAAGCTTGATGTGCGGTATCATTGCAG
>JAQSYC010000263.1 GCA_029256345.1 Clostridia bacterium
TTGCATTACCCGGGAGCAAAAAGGTATTGGCCGCGGCCAGGCCTCTTCTATCATTGAAGTTGCCAAAGCCCGTGATAGCTACTATGAACAAACCGGCATTTACATCCCTATTTGTTCGGATGGTGGCATTGTCCATGACTATCATACTGTTTTAGCCTTAGCTATGGGTGCTGATTTTATTATGATGGGCAGATATTTTGCAAGATTTGATGAAAGTCCTGCCAACAAAGTAAAGCTGGGTAATGTCTATGTCAAGGAGTATTGGGGGGAAGGCTCAAAACGGGCCCGCAATTGGCAAAGATATGACCTTGGAGACGATGAAACTTTAAAATTTGAAGAGGGTGTAGACAGTTATGTTCCTTATGCTGGTAAGTTACGGGATAATTTGGACGTTACGCTCAGCAAAATTAAATCTACGATGTGCAGCTGCGGTGCTGCCTCTATTGATGAATTGCAAAAAACAGCTCGCATGACCCTTGTCTCTTCTACAAGTATTATAGAAGGCGGGGCTCACGACGTGACTTTGAAAGAAAATAATTATTCCAGATAATATAAAACAATCTCCTATAGTCTTTATAAAACATCCTTGCAAGCAGTCTTAAAAAAATATTGTCCACATATACTTAGTATAGATAGATCCTGATGATATGGAGGAAAATCATTTGAAAACGCAAGGATTAATTGCTAATACCCTCATACTTACTGCCACTTCTTTTATTACCCGAACCATAGGAATGATTTCAATTGTCTATATATCTAATGCTTTAGGGGCTGAAGGCATGGGCCTTTATCAGCTTATTATGGCTATTTATATCATGGCTGTTATTTTTGCTTCTGCCGGAATAAGTGTATCAGTCTCCAAGTTAGTGTCGGAAGAAATCAGTCAAAGACATTATCAAAATGTCAAAAAAATCATGACTACTGTTTTTTTGTTTGCCGGAGGACTTAGTCTTTCTATTTGTTTACTGCTTTTTAATTATGCAGATTTTATTTCACTTATTTTCATCAAAGATGCCAGGGCTACATGGGGGCTTAAAATGCTTTCCCTCAGCATTCCATTTATGGCACTGTCCTCTTGTTTTAAAGGTTATTTTTATGCTGTAAAGAGGGTTATTAAACCTGCCAGTGCCGATATATTAGAGCAGTTCGTCAAGCTAGGACTTATCATTCTGCTCATTAATCTTTGGTCACCCAAAGGGCTTGTCTATGCCTATGCTGCCATCGGCGTTGGTATGACCGTAGGTGAAATGGTATCCTGGAGTTATATGCTTGCTCTTTATATCCTAGATCACCGCAAATACCGCCTTCCATCTTCTAGTTCCAGTGGTGCCAAAGGCATCTTTTTTCGCATATTGGCAGTAGGGCTTCCTGTAGCAGCTGTTGCCTATATGAGTTCTATCTTTATGTCCTTAGAAAATATACTGATACCTGTAGGGCTCAAAAAATTTGGTATGGCACCTGATACTTCCATGAGTGTGTATGGAATGGTTAAAGGCATGGTGCTGCCTATTTTGTTTTTTCCAGCAGCATTTCTCACAGCTTTCTCCACTACGCTTATTCCCGAAATTGCCAGAGCCAATGTGCTCAGACACTATAAAACCGTAAGACATACCACAACTAGAGTACTGCACTTCACCTTTATATTAAGTATCCTTGTGGTGGGTATTTTTATGAACTATTCTTATGAAATCGGCCTTGTGATCTACAAAAATGAAGAGATAGGTCCCATTCTTAAGACCCTTGCTCTAATTGTTCCTTTTATGTATATAGAAGTGGTTTCAGATGGTATTTTGAAGGGCATGGGGGAACAAATCAGTTGCCTCAAATATAGTATTATAGACTCTATTTTCCGTATAACTACTATTTATTTTTTGATTCCCATAAAAGGTATGGCTGCTTTTATCGGTATTATGATGATCAGCAACCTACTTACTTCTTCACTTAATTTCAATAGACTTTTAGAGGTCACTCATCTAAAAATTGAACTTTCTAAATGGATTTTAAAACCAGCTCTCACAGCAGTTGCTGCTGGCATGTTCTCTAAAGTATACTTAAACTATTTCTTAAAGGCGCATCTCTCTATGCTTCCTCAGCTAGTTATCGGTATTACCTTAACTACTGTTATCTACACCTTTTTACTTTTTCTGATAGAATGCCTTACGCCACCGGATATGGCGTGGTTAAAAAAGGTTGTTTTACCTCACAAGTGTTAAATCTAAATTTAAAAATTGATTATAAAAATATAAAACAGTCTATACTTCTTGATAACAAAAACGATAACTTTAGCCTTCAAGGAGTGATAAAGTGTTTAAATCAAGGAGCATAAAAGCTAAACTCAGTACTGCCATGATTCTTCTCTTCATGGTCAGTTTACTTTTACTTTCTATTTCAATCTATACTACCATTTATATCGTCGCCCTTATGCATTCAAAAGAGAAACTATTGACTACCTCTGAAACTTACAGCCGTCAGATTAATGATTGGCTTTTTTCCCATGAGAGCACTCTCACCGATATGACAAAAGAAATCAAAAGACAGTCTCTTTTAGACAAATCTTCTCTTTCAAAATATTTGAATACCCAATACCGTTATTCAGACACCTCTGTTTTAGACTGTTTCATAGGGCAGATCGATAAGACTTTTATCACAGGAGCCAAACGTAGTTTTCCAAGCAGCTTCGATTGTACTCAAAGTATTTGGTACAAAGAAGCGCTTACCAAAAAGGGACTCGTCTACTCGAATCCCTTTTTCGATGAAAATACTCAACAAGTGGTTATCACTATCTCAGAGCCCCTTGTTGTCAACGAAAAAATACGCGGGGTGGTGGGTGTTACTATTTCTTTGAATTATATCTCTGAGTTTGTAAATAACATTCGATTAGCTCCTAATAGCTACGGTTTTTTGCTGGATGCTAACAAAGGTTTTATTACACATCTCAAAAAAGACTTTTCCCCTATTTCAGACCAAACCTCTTATATGGATGTGGTGTTTCAAGGCCGTTACAAACCAGTAGCCGATTTGATGAATCAGTCCTCTAGTTTTATCACATCAGCAAAAGACTTTGATGCTATCAATAAATACTTTGTTTTGACTGCCATAGATACTGCTAATTGGCACGTGGGCTTTGCTGTACCCAAGAGAGCACTTACCGCCCCCATCCTCTCTTTTCTCTTTTTATTTATGGCTGTCACTCTAGTTTGTATCTTTGTCTGTACACTGATTATTTTGTTAATCATACATCATTTCTTTAAACCT
>JAQSYC010000264.1 GCA_029256345.1 Clostridia bacterium
CTTTCACCTTTAGTTTTCCAAGCATAAATGCTTTTTGATACGTAATCTTTTTTGTTAGAATCTCTAAAAGTGCTTCTTCCGTTACGATAAATTCAACAACAGGAAGTTCTTCTGTCTGCTCACTATATTCACAATCTCCATTTTTTATAATAATAAAGCCTTCTTCCCCTGAATGGGTCAGGTTATATTTGAGAACCATTTCTAATGTTTTATCATGTTGAGCGATAAAACAATGGGGGATTTGCTGAAGTTTTTTTAAAGCCGGCTGCACTGTATACGTTGAGGCAGGTTTTGTATAAATACCGGATTGCACTGATTTAAATGGCTCATCTTCATTTACCTGCCTCTTCAGTAAATGTGTGATTTCTTTTATCGTTTGTTCTTTTGCAGATAGACTACTGTCATAGGCTGTCCCTGACACCGGCACTTCTTCCGTCCTACCTTCCTTCCTCAGCAGATCAATAAAGCTTTTTATTTGAACCTCTGGCTTATTGTCTTCTGTTTGTATAGGCTTTTCTTCCCTTTTTACACTACCCTGCTGTACAGTACTTAAACTTTGTCCCTCTCTAAGATAGTTGTAAATTTGTCTTTCTGTCGAACCCATATTTTGCCTATCCTGCTTCATCAATCTATAAAAATCTTCACTGTTTTTTTCCAGTATATACTCAATATTTTCGAAAGGCATTGATTTATGAAGACATACTTTGCTGCCTTCATAACCCCCTATAATATTCCAGTTTTTGAGCATTTTCTCCGCAGCTTCAACTTCTCCTAGCCATTCACTATAGGTTACTGCCATCATTGGCTTATTGAAACTTTCTCCCTGATAGAGGGTCGCTGAATCAAAAAAGGTCTGCATGGCCCCATGCATAGAAAGCATCGGTACATGGGTTACTGCAACAACCCCTTTTCCCAGACTGATTGCTTCAACTATTTTATCCATTTCATTCGTTTTTTTGCCTGTAAAATAGGGTAGCTTATGAAGGTCTATCATTTCTGTCTCTATGTCAAGTTCTTTTAAAACTTTTGTAATCACAGCTATACTCCTTTGCAAATAGGGCACTGTACCTTGAGCCATTAAAAGTATAATCTTCATTATAACCATTTCCTCCTTTATCTGTCTTATTGAGTAGGTGTATGTTTAATCTAATTATTTATCCGACATTCTTCTATCTATTTTAACTCAAAATATATGTAGATAAAACCTATTTGTCAAATATATTTTTATTAACTAAAAAAGACAGGTGTGTTATCCTGTCACTTTTATAAACTTATCATGTTCATGTATGACTGATTGATACAAACTATACTATAAAATATGAAAGGGCTTCTGGCAGGTAGTAGGACTTAAGTTCTTCTATTTCCCAATAAACATAAAATAACTTTCTTTTTATGATCGCATGTATGAGATCGCCTTTTTTAAAATATTTATACGTGGGATATTCTAATAAGAGCTTATACTGCTTATCATGATAAATCTTTGAAAGAATGATTTGTCCGCCTTCTTTGCACTCCTGAACTTTAAAAACAGCTTGTTCATAAGTAGTAGCAATCTCTACACAATCGTTTTTTTTCTTTTTAGTTTTATAATAGTTTAAATCAATAATGAGAGGGTTGGTGGCAATAACAGGATCCTTTGTCATCTTCAAGAGCATATTTCTTATGCGGTACACTCTCATATACTCTTCTCCATACAAATCCAGTAGTGTTGGCGTCTCCCCTTCTTGGAACTTGTCACCACTTTTTAGGAGATAACTATAAATATCATGGATGGTATAGACAACTTGATAGGCCTCTACCTCGCTTAAATACCTTTGATGTTTAGGAATCCAATATAAAAGCAGCTTATCAATCATGATATTTTGAATATCTTTTATCTCTGTATTAAGATTATTACTATTGATATACCGTAAAAAAACTTCTATTCCTAGTTTTTGTATAGCATACACATATGGATTATTTTTCACATACTTAGTATAGCTGTCAATACCCTCTACTACATTCATATAGTCCTCCATATATCTCATACTTGTCATTGGTATTTATATTTTATACACATTGTGTAAACTTTATACCTATATATGGGAATTAAATGTATGCTTATCTTATTTTAAAACAAAAAAAGGGCTCTATAGATATAGAGCATTAAGGGATTGATATGTTGTTGTATTTTTTAACATTAATCGGATTACAGAGAAAGATTAATATTATTATCCACACCCATATCCACATATAGAATATCATAATTGTTAATAAGTGTCAAGATTTAAACGCTTATTTTTTAGGCTTTATAAAACAAATTATATTTTTTATCCACAAGTTTGTAATTGTTTTCAAAACTATCAACAGTACTTATCCACAGTCTCATATTACTTCCTCTGTACTGCTTATAAATATCTTTTAAAACGATACACCATTCCCTTCTTAAACTAATTAACCAGTAATTTGTAAGAATTATAAATATACTTTTTTAAAAATTGTGTGATACTATGTATTAGAGATCTCATTAAAATACCTAGGAGTGAAAATATGTATTCATATAACATACTTGTTGTAGATGATGAAAAAGAAATAACCGATGCCATTGAGGTTTATCTTAAAAATCAGAATTATAACGTCTTCAAAGCCTATGATGGCATAGAAGCTTTGGATATTTTTAATAAAGAAAAAATTCACCTTGTTTTGATGGATATCATGATGCCTAGATTAGATGGTACAGGAGCAACAATAAAAATAAGACAAACCAGTACTGTACCTATCATTATGCTTTCAGCTAAGTCCGAAGATATGGATAAAATATGGGGGCTTAATATTGGAGCTGACGATTATATCACAAAACCCTTTAATCCGATGGAACTTCTAGCCCGTGTTAATTCAAATCTACGCCGTTATACAAGCTATTCAGCAGAAACCATTATTCAACAAAATATTATTCGTATAGGCGGTATTGAACTTAATGATGACACAAAGGAAATAGTTGTTGATGGTGAACTTATAAAGATAACGCCTTTGGAATATAGAATCCTTTATCTGCTTATGAGCAATCCTGGTAAAGTGTTTTCTATTGAAGAAATTTATGAAAAGGTCTGGAATGAACCTGCTTATAATCCAGACACTGTCACTGTGCATATCCGAAGAATTAGAGAAAAGATTGAAATCAATCCGAAAGAACCAAAATATTTAAAGGTGGTGTGGGGCATTGGATATAAATTCGACAAGCAAGAACGAACATGAACAACCTA
>JAQSYC010000265.1 GCA_029256345.1 Clostridia bacterium
AACGCTGTAAGTCCTACCATAAACGCCGCCATAACTAAACTAAGGCGTGACTTCAAAATAAAACTACTGCCTCCCCAAAAGCTAGTTGCACTTTGAGTGTGTCCGCTTGGAAAAGAAGAACTGGTAGCCGTCTCCACTCTTAATGGAATTATAACCCCTTTTTCAAATGGCCTGGGCATCTGCACAATCGTTTTGATAACACCGTTTATGACACTGCTAAAAAGCACTATAAATGCCAAACGTATACTTTTAACTTTGTCCACACACCAATATAATATCGCCAAGATACTCACCAAAAAGAGACTCTCTGCCATCATCGTAATAGATACCATAATAGCTGTCAAAAAATCTGTTCTTACAGATTCTAAATATTGAAGTATTTGTATTTGAAAATTCATCTTTTTCTCCTTAATGTGTATTTTAAGTTTAAAATGCATTTTTATGTATTGTATCTATCTATATTTTACATTACAATATATGTAATTCAAAGTATTCATTTATCTAGGGGGTATTATATGGCCTTTCAGTCACCAACTCAGCACATAGACCTTTTACCGCATACCTATTTCAAAAAAGCTTTATCCTTTATACAATCGGGAAATAATGATGCTCTGATACAGCATATAGATTGTGCTATTGTTTTTAGCTCGCATTCTCCTTTTTATATTTATCAAAAAATAAAATTGTTGTTCCAGTCTGATGAAACAACTTTATGTAGCAGTTATATATTAGATCAGCTGTATTTTTTATATAAACACGCTTCCTTATATCTATTATGCAGAAGCATTGATTACTACCAAACCATCCATCATCTTTCATCTGAGGAACTGGCAGAGGTTTTAAAAAGCCACAACGTTCCTTATTGTTTAGCTGTAGAATATGAAAACCTATTAAATGCCAGAAGTGCTCATTTAGCTGATTATGCCCAAAAAGCACTTATACAAGACAATTTCATGTTATGCGTAGATTACTGCACACTTTTGATTAAACAAAGAAAATATGATTATAAAGCCCTTTATTTAAAGGCCTATGGTTATCACATGCTGGGCTGCCTTTACAAAGCATGTGATTATTACAAAAAGTCTTTGGCTGCTAATGATAAATATGACATAGCCTACTGCGACCTTGGCTTAGCACTTATGGAACTTAATTCATTTAAAGAAGCTCTCCAATACCTCAATATCGCTAGCTACCTAGAGCCTAGCAACCTGGACTACTTATCTCATATAGCTGAATGTCATTATGCCCTTAAGGAATATGCTCTTGCTGAAAAGACCTTCGAAAGTATTCTAGCACTCTCTCCCGACAATCTGCAAACCTACTTTAATTTATCTTATGCCTGCAAAAAGCAAAACAAAAGGCAACTTGCTAAGAAATATGTTAAGACCGCCCAAAGGCAACTTGAAAAGAAATAGCTGAAACGCAAAAAACCAGCTAAGCTGATCACTTAACTGGTTTTGAAATGGGAGGAGAAGGATTCGAACCTTCGAAACTATCGTAACAGATTTACAGTCTGCCCCCTTTGGCCACTCGGGAATCCTCCCATAAAGTAAAATACTACAAGCGCGAGACGGGACTCGAACCCGCGACCCTCTCCTTGGCAAGGAGATGCTCTACCACTGAGCCACTCGCGCACAACACTTATGTACTAAATTTGCTCACCTATGTACTATATCAGATTTTAATCTCTCTTGCAACCCCTTAAAGCTGCTTTTATTAATGTCTTATTTTTATTAATGTCTTATTTTTATTAATAAAATAAAATTGTTTAATTATTTTTAATAATTTGTCAATTATTTTTCTAATTAAAAGTTATTGTTAAATAAAGTTTAATTGATTTGTAATTGGCGTATAAATAACTTATAATTATTTTATCACTCTTATAGAAGCAGTGTGAATTTTTATGTGTTTCTATAGTTCTTAAAAATACTGATACTTTATAAAGTAGAAGGGAAATCTTCATGAATAATGAGCTCTTTGAAAAATATCAAATATTTACCGAACAAACTATTTATGATTTATCTCAACAAGTTATCCTGTTAGAAAAAAAATTGAATGTTTTTACCAACTTATTAGAGATAAGCAAATATATTAATCAGTATATTAAGGATCAAAATTTGTTCCCGCTTATTAACGATATGCTCATTGGCGTATTTGGGGCGAAATATTCAACTATATACATCAAAATAGATGAAGAATACATTGAAGCCACTCCTAAAACCTTTTCCTATTCTTCTATTGAAGAAGAGAAAAAACTCATCCTAGATCACATGGAGAAAAAATTCATTATAAATAGCAGTACCCCTATTTATAACACCCCAAATGAAGAAGACAGTGTTTATTCTTGTCTTGGAGTCCCTATAAAAATTGACCATCGTTTATTAGGGTTTATCCTGATTCAGCATAAGGAAAAAGATTATTTTTCTAAAGATCATGCAACTTTTTTATCATCCCTTGCCAATCATGTTGGGGTAGCTATCGAAAATAATCTACTCTATAATCAAATCAAAGAAAGTGCCTATCGTGATGGGCTTACTGGCATATTTAACAAAAGTTATTTTTTTGATACGCTTGAAGCTATGCCAGAATTAAACCAGCTAGACTATAGTGTTGTAATGATTGATATTGATGATTTTAAATCTATCAATGACACCTACGGGCACCCTTATGGAGATATTGTACTAAAAGAAATTACAGCTATTATTAAACATGCTACAAGGCCTAATGATATTGTTGCAAGATATGGGGGGGAAGAAATCATTATATTCTTTTATAATTTTACAGATAGAGAAAAGGTTTTTCAAAGGGTAGAAGGTATCAGAAAGGCAATTGCCCAAACGGTTATAAAAGGAGAAGGTATGTCTTCTTCTGTCACTGCAAGTTTAGGGGTTTATGTTAAAGATCATGAGCATCTGACTTTGAATGAAGTTATAAAAAAAGCAGATGATAATCTCTACGTTTCTAAGAGAGCTGGTAAAAATAAAGTCACTTTGAGCTAAGGTTTTGTCTTAAAAAAAGTAGTATTCATAGGTTATATGAATACTACTTTTTTATGAGCCACCCGGGGTTCGAACCCGGGACCACTTGATTAAAAGTCAAGTGCTCTACCAACTGAGCTAGTGACCCTTATACATTTTTTTGCAGTATAAAAGGCAGGCACAAGGCCTACCTTCTATACCTTGAAATCGGGGTGACAGGACTCGAACCTGCGGCCTCCTGAACCCAAATCAGGCGCTCTAG
>JAQSYC010000018.1 GCA_029256345.1 Clostridia bacterium
GGAATCCTTGCACTGCTTGGTGTAGTTGCTTGTCCTATTACATCTGGTGATACAGCATTTAGGAGTGCTAGACTTGCTATTGCAGACGCTTTAAAATTTAATCAAGCAAAATTCAGAAATCGTTTCATTATAGCGATTCCTTTGTTTGCAATAGGTGTTGCCTTATGTTTCATTGACTTTGCAATTATATGGCGTTACTTCGCTTGGGCAAATCAAACATTGGCGATGGTTATGCTATGGGCAGCGGCCAGCTATCTGATGAAAAACAAAAGCTTCCACTATATCTGTTCTATACCAGCAGCGTTTATGACGGCAGTAACAGTTACTTACATTATCATCGCGCCAGAAGGGCTCAAACTATCTGACAGCATTGGGTATCCAGTAGGTATCATAACAGCTATTGCAGCTTTCATTTTCTTCTTGTACAAAGACATGCAGAATAAAAAGAAAGCAAGTGGCAAAAAGGTTCAGGCAGCATAAAGAAGATATTCAGCAAATAATATCTTTTAGTATGGACATAGGTAATGGGAATATGGCATATTATAGATATATCTATTTGACAGTTGAAAAAATGACGCACAAATGGTATCTTAGTATATATCAATAGGTAGTTACACAACAATGGATATTTTGCAAAGGCGCAGACGAGAATATTAGTCTGCGCCTTTTTGGCGTTATGGAAGGGGGATATTATGCCTACTAATCTTGAAGAAATATTATATTTGCCAGCAGCTAAACCTCTGGCCTTATTAACAAAACACTCAAAACTTAAGCGCACCATTGCTTGGACCCATACAGTGGAAGATGCAGAAAATATGAGGTTTGTAGAAAAGGACAACCTGATCTTTATGACCGGTATTGCGATACAGGAAAACCAAGAGGCCCTGCTCAAATTTATAAAGGACTTGTATGACAAACAAACAGCAGGCGTAATTATTAACACAGGCAAATACATTACCTCTATAGCGGATGAAATTATTGAATTTGCCAATAGTGTAGACTATCCCATTCTCACTTTTCCTTGGGAAGTAAAGATTACAGATATCAACCGTGGGATCTGTGAGTATATTATTAAGCATGCCAATGCAGACAGAAATCTAGAGGACTTGATTAAGACGATTATATTTAATAAAGGGCAGATTCATGAGTCGGAGATTAATCATATTATAGAGTATGGGTTTGATGTAGAAGGTCGATACATGGTGATGGTGGTGGAGCTTGCGGGGGAGCAATATAGTATAGACGAGAGGATAAGTAATCAGGCTTACAATATCATCAGGAACATGCTCATGAGAGTGTATGAAAAACATGTATGCTTTTTTCAGGACAATAAGATTATAGGACTCCTTCCAAGCAAAAATGGCGTAGGACTTGAAGGAAATGAACTAAAAAATAAGTTGTTACAGCAGTTTGATACAAAGGGGAAAACTGTACAGGTTAAAGTTGGGTTTGGAAAAATATGTACAGGCATCAGAAACAGCTATAAAAGCTATGAGGAAGCCCTTAAAGTGATTTTCATCAATAGCAAAAGGAATAACTATGAGGCGTACCTTTATGAAGAACTGGGTTTTTATAAGCTGGTTTTAGATATTAAGGATTCACAAGAAATGCGGGCTATTTATGATGAAACCATAGGGAAACTGGCCTCATATGATAAAATGCACCATACAGATTATGTTGAAGTGTTAAAGCTTTACTTACTTGAAAATAAGAGTATTGCTCATGTAAGTAAAAAGCTTTATATTCATAGAAATACAGTGACATATAAGCTAAAGAAGATAGAAGAGTTACTTGAGGTAGACCTTAATCTGCTAGATGATACCATCAAGGTTAAGTTAGCTATTTTAGTTCAAGAACTACTTTAACGTTATGAGTTGTAAACAAATAAATTTGTGCAGCTACACATAGTAAGTTGGAAGGGAGATTATTATAATTACAACTATATACCTAATAAGAATAGAGATCTTCAAGATAACAAGGGCGTTATTTTATGTTGCAAAGCATAAAATAGTGCCCTTGTGCCATTTAGAAGACCATCTGATAAAAATAAGGAGGCAGAAAAATGGGAAAAGAAGTTTATGAAAAGTTAAAGGAGTATTCAAAAACCTATCAGTCAGATATAGCTCTTTTTACACAAAAGCTTATTCAGACACCAAGTATAAGCGGGGAAGAAAAAGCTGTTGCAGAGTTATATATGGCAGAGATGGAAAAGGTAGGATTTGATGAAGTTTTTAGAGATGATATGGGGAATATAGTAGGGCTTATTAATGGGACCCAAGAAGGCCCAACCATTATGTATAACTCGCATATGGATCATGTAAGTCCAGGGGATATCGGCAACTGGGAAGGTTATGACCCTTATGGTGGTCAAATAGATACGTGTCTGATAGATAATGCAGACAAAACATCCAGGGAGAATACTTTATGTATACACGGAAGAGCAGCCTCCGATGTAAAAGGCGGGGCAGCCACACAGATTTATGCTGGAGCACTGCTTGTCAGACTAAAGAAGGAGGGATATCCCCTTAAAGGAACATATATGTTTACAGGAGTGGTACAGGAAGAACCAGCAGAGATGGTAGGTATGTTGCATTTGGTGGATAAGACTTTTAAAGAAAAGGGCTTAGACTATGATGCGATGGTATCCTCGGAGGCATCTTCGTTAAAACTCTACTGTGGTCATAGAGGCAGGATAGAATTTCTAATTACGGTCTATGGCAGAACTTCCCATGGCAGTGCCCCTTGGCTTGGAATTAATGCCATTTATAAATCCCTTAAAGTCATAGAAAAATTGAAAGATGAGCTTTACCCATCTCTTCCAAAAGATGAAGATTTAGGACAGTCTTCTATTTCCCTTAATATTATAGAGTGCTCCCCGGGCGCGCTTTCTATTGTCCCTGATAAGTGTATGCTTTCTATAGACAGAAGGACTATTCCAGGAGAAACAGTGGCGGGAGCAATGGCTCAGATTCAAGAAATATTAGATGAAATCGCCTACAACGACCCAGAGTTTAAGGCAGAGGTGAAGGTTAAAACGGCTCTTGAGACATCCTATACAGGCGTACAATATGATATTCAAAAAGTAATGGCTCCCTGGAAGATAGATAGAGATCATCCGTTTGTAGAGAGTGCAAAGGAAGCACTGGAAGGGATTGGAGAGGAAGTTAAATATGGCTACTGGGATTTTGGAACAGATGCCAGCAAGACGGCAGGCATAGATTTCAAACCAACCATTGGGTATTCCCCTATGCAGGAACAATATGCACACACACCTTATGACAAAGTGAGAATCGACTACATGGTAAGGGCAATGGCTGGTAATGCAGCAATCTTTATCAGTGCTGGAGAAAAAGAAGGCAGTATCTTTGGGGCACTCAAGTTTTAGAAGAAAATGGGAGGGGATTGTATGGTAGATTTGTTAATAAAAAACGGAACGATTATTACAGCGAATGACACCTATAAAGCCAATATAGGGGTTACAGGTGGTAAAATTTCTGTTATTACTACAGAGCGGATAGAGGCAAAAAAAGTGATAGATGCCAGTGGCAAGATAGTGCTTCCAGGAGCAATAGATGTACATACACATCTTCAGATGCCATTTGGAGGGACTGTTTCAGCAGATAGCTATGAAGCAGGGACAAGGGCGGCTGCCTGCGGCGGAGTCACCACAGTATTTGATTTTGCATTACAAAAGAAAGGCAATGGGCTGATACAGACTGCTGAAGAAAGGATGGCGTTATGCAAACCACAAGCTTGTGTAGACTATGCTTTTCACCTAGCCATTACTGATTTTACAAAAGAAGTGGTAGAAGAAATCGAAACGGCAGTTGCATATGGTATTCCCAGCTTCAAAGTTTTTATGGTTTATAAAAAAGAGGGATTGATGGTGAATGATGCCGAAATTTGTACGGCCCTTGAAAAGTCAAAAGAAGTAGGCGCCCTTATCAGCGTTCATGCAGAAAACCCCGATCTTATAGACAGCAGGATAGCAAAATATCTAGAAGAGGGCAAAACAAGTGCCTGGTATCATTACATGTCAAGGCCTGAGTTTGTTGAAGCAGAGGCTGATAAAAGAGCCATTCACTGGGCGCAGTCTGTAGATGCACCTTTATACATCGTACATTTGGCTAATAAAGAAGGTGTAGAAGCTGTAGAGACAGCCAAAGCTAAAGGCTATAAGGTCTATGCCGAGACCTGCCCACAGTATTTGTATTTTAACAGTGAGGTTTATAAAAGGGAAGATGGCAGAAGTTTTGTCTGCTCACCACCTATCAAAGGGGAAGAGAGCAGGATAAAGCTTTGGGAAGCACTTTTGGACGGAACGATAGACACAGTAGCAACAGATCACTGCCCATTTCAGTCCTATGAAAAGGATTGGGGAAAAGATAATTTTACTAAAATTCCAAATGGCTGTATGGGTATAGAAAATATGTATCCGTATTTACTCAGTGAAGCAAACAAGGGGAATATCCCTTTTAACAGAGTGGTAGAAGTATGTTCAACAAATCCAGCCAAAATTTTTGGATGTAAGACTAAAGGTAATATTGCCTGCGGTTATGATGCGGATCTTGTTATCTATGATAAAGATATAGATTTTACGATTACTCAGGAAAAGATGCATTCAGATGTAGACCATACGATTTGGGAAGGTGTAAGCCTAAAGGGATATCCTGTTATGACATTATTAAGAGGCAGTATTGTCTATAAAGATGGGGAGTTTATAGGCGTACCCGGTGCAGGACAATTTTTAAAGAGAGCTAGATTATACTAGATGAGGGAGGGGAAAAGATGGCAAGCGAAAAGAAATTCAATGAGATGACGTTAACGGAAGAGACAGCAAGATGCTTACTATGTTATGATGCCCCCTGCAGTAAAGCGTGTCCACTCAAGGCCTACCCAGCTGATTTTATAAGATCCATTCGATTCAAGAACTTAAGAGGTGCTATGGAAACAGCCTATAAAAAAGGGGAATATTCCGTTAACTGTGTCAAAATATGTGAGGGCAACTATTGTGAAAGGGCTTGTCTGAGAGCCAAAATAGATGAACCCATTAGGGTCAAAGCCATTCATGAACATTTAGTTTATAGAGCGGAAGCGGAGGAAGTATTTAAATCTTTTAGGGCAATAGAGAAGATAAAAAAGGAAAAAGAGGAGGACGCCATATGAAAAATCCGTTGGCTATAGAATTTTGCGGCATACCGTGCGAAAATCCATTTTTCCTATCCTCCTCGATAGTCGCAGGCAACTATGAGATGTGTGCCAGAGCGCTGGAGATGGGCTGGGGTGGTATTGTATTTAAGACGATTGGTTTTTTTATCCCTAGTGAAGTCTCTCCAAGATTTGATGTGATAGGTAAAGAGAGTACACCTTTCATGGGCTTTAAGAATCTAGAGATGATATCAGATAAACCGCTGGAAGAAAATCTAGAAGTACTTGCCAGGCTCAAAAAAAATTATCCTGAAAAAATTATTATAGCTTCTATTATGGGTGAAAACGAAGAAGAATGGACTAAACTTGCTGAAATGGTAACTGAAGCGGGGGTAGATATTATTGAGTGCAACTTTTCTTGTCCGCAGATGACCACGGAAAGCATGGGAAGTGATGTGGGGCAAAATCCTGAACTAGTTAAGGCCTACTGTGAAGCCACAGCCAAGGGAACACATCTGCCTATTTTAGCGAAGATGACACCTAATATAGGGAATATGGAGGTACCTGCATTAGCCTCTGTGCAAGGAGGCGCTAATGGGATAGCAGCTATTAATACAGTCAAAAGTATCACACGAATAGATAAAGATAACTTGTGTGGATTTCCGGATATTGGAGGCAAAACAGCGGTGTCAGGTTATTCTGGAAAAGCTATCAAGCCCATAGCCTTAAGATTTATACACGATTTAGCTAAATATCCACCACTCAAAGATATACCTCTCAGCGGTATGGGCGGTATAGAAACGTGGGAAGATGCACTTGAATTTTTACTTTTAGGATGTACCAATATACAGATTACAACGGCGGTTATGCAGTACGGTTACAGAATTATTGAAGATCTTATAAGCGGAACGCTGTATTATCTGGAGGAAAAAGGTTATGAGTCTGTGGAGGAAGTGATAGGACTTGGTCTTGCACAGTTTGCAGGAGCTAATGATTTAGATAGAGACACAATGGTTTATCCCAAGTTTGATAGGGACAAATGCATAGGCTGCGGCCGATGTTATATTTCGTGTCAGGATGCGGGGCATCAGGCTCTTGAGTGGAGCAGGAGTCCGAGAAGGCCACTACTTAGTTATGAAAAATGTGTAGGCTGCCACCTATGCAAATTTGTATGTCCTGTTCAGGCCATCAGTGAAGAAGAGAGAATACCTAAAAAACATACGATATAGAGGCCTTGAGTCAAAAGAGAACTATCTTTCTAGTTGGGGAAAGGTAGTTCTCTTTTGGTTTTTATGATTTGGTTACTTTAAACACACATTTTTTAATAGGAGTCTCACTGACAGCACCGATACAGGGTTTGTGAGCTTCTTCAGTCATGAAAATAATAAATTTGCTGCTATCTAATGCACAGGCAGAGGAGGGGATCGCTTTGTAAAAAGCAATATCCCTCTCGCTACAGTAAGGCGTGGTCTCTTCTAGGTGATCAAGAGCAACCTCCAAGAGCTCAGAGCCATCAAGGTCTATTTGAATATCCAGATACTGAGTATGAGTCTCAAATAAAAGTTCATTGGCGGGTTTTGTATAAGCTTCCATAACACTCACAAACACATTGTTACCATCTATTTCAGTACGCCCTAAAGGTAATGTTTGAAGATCATTAGATGTAATAAATTGGATAGCAGTATCCAGATGGGAAGAGATACCCCTGTAGTTTTCAATATTTGCTAAACAGTCATAAATCATGAGTTGCCTCCTAGTATAATTTTTTATCAGTATAACAGAAAAAATAAAAAGATAAAACTTTATTTGACGGCAGGAAATGTTATAGTGACCTGAGTGCCCTCGTTTAGCACACTTTTATACGAAAGACCGTAAGGCTCCCCATAATGCAGGTGTAGCCGCTCATTGATATTCCAAATACCATAACTGTTTTTCTCAGTATTTTTGGCAAGTAGGCTGTCGGCCTGCTGCTGATCCATACCGATGCCGTTATCACTTACAACCAGTGTGATAGTCATATCTTCAATTTTACCGGATATGGCTATCGTACCCTTTCCATCTTCCCTTTCTCTTATGCCATGGAGAATGGCATTTTCTACTAAAGGTTGCAGTATAATTTTAATCATGGTGTAGCTGTGAAGTACTTCCGGAACATCAATCGATAATGTAATGTTATTTTCAAAACGCATATTTTGAATACTCACATAGGCTTCGACGTGGGCCAATTCTTTTTCAATAGTAACAATATCCTCGCCGTGGCCTAAGCTGAGTTTGTAGAAGCCGCCTAAAGCTTTTGCAGCAGAGGAGATTTCGGGTACCTTATTTTTGACTGCCAGCCAATAAATCATATCCAAGGTGTTGTACAGAAAATGAGGATTGATTTGAGACTGCAATACTTTTAATTCTAGGTTCTTAATTTCGTAGCCCAACTTATACTGTTCATCAAGAAGCATGGCTATTTTAGTGAGCATGTAGTTAAAGTTACGGGTTAAGTCACCAATCTCATCATTTCCGTTTTGTAACGGAGGAATATCAAAGTTACCAGAGGCGGAGGCGTTCATATGATGCTTTAAAAGACGCAGCCTAAGGGTTAGAGACCTGGAGGTAAAATAAATAATAGGGATTGAAAAAATAAGTAAGATAAGAACGATAAGCAGCATTTGCTTACGATAAATATTGGTGGCAGCCAAGATATCAGAATTAGGGATAAGGACAGCTAGGCGCCAGTCAGTATTTTCGATAGCACGTAGCCCCATGAGATAATGTTGATTCTCATAAGTAATATCCTTCAAACCAGTAGAGGGGCTTAGGGTGTTTTCGGCTATGATCTTATTTAGAACAGCAGGATTCAAAAAAGCGTTATGACCTGCAGAGGCAATAACCTCATCGTAGGCATTAAAGAGTACAACAGAAGTGTTGACAGTCGTTGAGGTCTGATTCAAAATATCTTCAAAAATACTTTGAGGAATCTCGGCCTTGATGACGCCAATGTACTTATTGATGCTATTGAGGTTAGGGATTCTTTTAACAAGAGAAATGTGTTTTTCCGTCTGGGAAGTTTTAAAAAAAGAATAGGGAATCCATATAGAATTTTGAATATTGTTCTGCTCCAGACGTTGTCGAAAATCATCCTGCATAGGAGGTGTTAAGGTCTTAAACTCTGTTGTTTCCTCGATAGACGTGGCACCGTCCTTGGTATAAAGACGAAGGGAGTTGATGTCATTGGAAATGTAGGCATTGTAGATAATGTTTTTGGCAGTAGTTTTTTGGATAATCCAATTGCTGATATACTCCCGGTCATATTGCTTGCTGGTGGTTAAAACCTTTTGAATCGTATCATCATAGATAAGGACATTAATAATATTTTTAATAGAGGAAGCTTTGTACTCTATAAAAGCGGCTGTTTGTGTTAAGGCCTTTTCATTTGAATAAAGGGCTTGCTCTTTTGAAAGCATGACTGAGCGATAATAGTTGATTGTGACCAGCAAAAATAAAGGGATTAATACGATTGCAAGATAGGATAAAAAAAGCTTGGTAACAAAACTAGTTTTTGAAATTTTTTCTAATAGTCTTTGAACAGGTTTCATGGGACAATCCTCTCATGTATGATAAGTGGCATATTATTTTTGACGACGACGATACTCAGAGGGAGTACAGCCACTGCATTTTTTAAAAAGAACACTTAAATAATTAGGATCCATAAGGCCTACTTTTGTAGAAATTTCATAAAGGCGAAGGTCTGTTCTTTTAAGCAGATTTTTAGCTTTTTCTATCCGTACATCGATAATAAAATCATTAATGGTGGAGTGTGTATGCTGCTTAAATAAAGAACACAGATAGTTCTGTGACAGGTCGATAGAATCAGCAATCATCTTTACAGATAAATTAGGATTACTATAGTGCCACAAAATAAAATGAACGGCCTCTTTGATTTTATGAGGATAAGTATCATCACCGAGAGTTTTCAGGGCCTTCATGCCGTAGCAGATAAGCTCCTTATATTGTGAAAGAGGAAACTGCTTGAATGCATCAAAGGGCATTACCGCATCATTGAGAGTTCTCTCCATCATAGTCAGGTAGACTTGATACAGGTGATGACGAATAACCGCAATGTCACTGTATTTTTCTGTCTTTAGCGTATCAAAAAGTCTTTCAATCCCATCAAGGTTTATTTCTAGATTTTTGAACAATTCTAAGGGCATTAATTTCTTATCAATGGGGCTGTAGGTAATGATTTGCTGATAACCAAGGTAAAACATCTGCAAAGCTGCTTCCAGTGATTCGTTAAATGCAGCAGGGATTTCTAAGAGATGATTTTTTGTCGAACTGATTCCTATCGTTACACTTAGGCGAAGGACATCATATAAGTGATTTTTTAAAAGCATAAGAAGGGTATGCAGCATAGAGCGGTCGATATTTTTGACAATAAGCGCAATCTCGCCGCTGGGAACCTGACCTGCAAAGAAGTCCAGCGGAATGGGACTATCCTTGTTATCCAAAAAATGATAAATTTGGTTAATTAGGAGCTTTGAATCAGTCCAGTAGACTATATTATGGTCAGAGTGAATGCAAATAGCTGTAAAAAAACCATTGTCAGGCCAATTGAAATAAAGCGGAATAAATTTATTTTTAGTGGCACTAAAAGGTTGTTGAGGGTTGATTAACGAAAGGGCGATTTCTTGCTTAACAATGGGAAAAGACTCAGCAAGGCCTGTTACTAAAAGCGCAGTGCTTGTCTTTTTGATACGCTCTTCCCTCAAACTGGCAACAACTTCAGAGATCACTTTCTCTATAGCTTCTACATCAATGGGTTTTTCAATATAATTTTCCACCTTTAAAACGATGGCAGACAACAAATATTCTTTATCTGAATAGCCGCTTAAAAAGATTATTTTACAATCAGGATAATATTCCCGAACTTTAGAGGCCAGTTCGATGCCGGTCATACGGGGCATTTTGATATCACATAATAAAATGTCGGGTGGTGCAGTCTCCATGAGTTTTAGTGCCTCGGCGCCGCCGGAGGCAGTTTGAATTGTATGGATATCAAATTGTTTCCAATTAACATATTCTAGTAAACTTTCACGAGTTAATTTTTCGTCGTCAACAATTAACAAACTAAATGACATATTAACCTCCATTAATAACTAATTTGCATATAAAATGTTATCCGATCGTAAGATTTCAAAGAATATAGTAATATTATCATATTTGAATAAAAGAGTAAATCACTTATACTAAATGTACTGGTTACAAGAAATTTGGAGAGCTCACAAGTTTATTGATACCAAAAGCAAAACCTTAAGAGGGTAAAGGAGAGGTAAAAAATGAAAAAAACTAAGTTTTTAGCAGCTTTTCTCACATTGAGTTTATGTATAGCATCTCTAGCAGGTTGTGGGGCTAAGCCAGAAGAGTCAATAGCTTCATCTGAAACACCTAAGACAGAAGCAGCGACTGGGGAGGCACCTAGCGAAGAGGCGGCTAAGTTAAAGATGATGGTTTTTCCAGCTACTGAAAATTATGAAAAAATTAATGAACAGTTTTTAGCCTTATATCCGGAACTAGATGCAAAGGTTGATATAGAAGTAGAGCTTGGGGGAAGCGGCGATGGAGATGTTGCCCAAAAATTAAGGCTGGCTTTGGCATCTGGACAAAATCTGCCAGATATCATCCGCCTGAACTATACACAGCTTCCGGAATTCGTTGAAGCAGGCGTACTGGAACCTTTGGATAGCTATATTAAGCCTTACGAAGGAGATATCATTGACAGTGCCAAAAATGTGATGAAATACAATGATGAATATTATGCATTTCCAAGGGAAGTAAAACCTAAAGTGTGGTTTTACCGTGCAGACATTTTCGAAGAATGCGGCATTGATCCTTATCAGATTAAAACCATTGATGAGTATATTGCAGCAGGAGAAAAAATCCGTGAAACTTATCCTGATGCACATATGGAAAACTACAATGTGCCTAGTAAAAACTATGACCTTATGATGATGTTGAGTGCGACAAACGGCCGTTTTTGCGATGAAGAAGGTAACTATAATTTAGCATCAGATCCAGATGTAAAACTAACTTTTGAACGTATTAAAAAGTTATATGACTCAGAGGTAAACTCTACGGTAGCTGAGTGGTCAGCAGACTGGGCACCAGCGTTCAGCAGCGGGGAGATTGTGTCTCAGCTAATTGGCGGATGGTTCAAAACAGACTTTATGAACTTTAAACTTGAAGATCAAAAGGGTAAATGGGCGATTGCTCCTTGGCCAGAGGAAATAAGAGAAGGTTCTGACGCAGGCGGAGCTATTTGGGTCATACCAGCTGCTTCAAAAAACAAAGAACTTGCAGCAGAAATTATGGCAAAAATGTGTTTTGAAAATGATGCAGCAAAAATCATCTACGATGTAACAGGGGTTATTCCAGCTCTAAAATCATCTCAAGAAGATCCGTATTTCAATGCAGCCCATGATTATTATGCAAGCAGCTTAGGTCCTGTTAACTTTGAGTCAATGAATTACTTAAAGGTTTATCCTTACACACCAGCCTCAACACAAGAGGTTACGATTGTACTGCAATACCTAGATGAATACTTGGCAGGGAATATGACACTAGATTCAGCACTGCAGACAGCTCAGACAGATTTGATTAACCAAATTGGTAATCCATACGAGCAATAAAGATTTAGCTTGAAACATGCAGGCGGTGAACGGACGTTTTCACCGCCTATTTGTAAATATTAGCACTGAAGGAGGGGGACCTGTGTACTTTAAAAAAATGCAATCCCGTACAAAGCAGAAATTCGTACCCTATATTTTTATTTTGCCATTTATTATTTCCTATGTTGCATTTTTCCTCTACCCTGCAATTTACTCTTTTGTACTTAGCTTTTTTAGCTATAAGGGGTATGGAAAGGCTAAATTCATTGGACTTTCAAATTATATCAATCTTATTAATTATGACACGATGTGGAATAGCTTAGGAAATACTTTTTTCTACTTTTTATTAAGCTTTATCCCAACGATGATTTTCGCATTTTTATTAGCACTTATAGTGCGTTCAAAACCTATCAGTAGATTTCAATCGATTTACAAACCAATCATTTTTTTGCCACAGATTTGTGCTGTAGTTGCCAGTGCTTTGTGCTTTAAGATTATTTTTGGTGAAAGAGTAGGTGTGATCAGTCAGCTTTTAGGCAAAGCTATCCCATTTTTGTCAGATATGCAGCTTATGAAATGGACAGTGGTGGTTTTGATTACCTGGAGAGCCATAGGCTGGTATTTTATTATCTATTTATCAGGGCTTACAACAATAGGTGATGACATTATGGAAGCGGCAAATATTGACGGAGCCAGCGCGGTGCAGTCAACGTGGCATATTACAATGCCTATGATGAAACCTACATTTATGTTAGCTTTTGTCACCAATGCAATTGGTTCATTAAAGCTCTATACAGAACCTAACTTATTACTAAGTCAAAATTATGATCCTCCTATGCAGGTAGCACCTTATGTTAACCTCATTATTAATAGTCTTTCGGGTGGACAATTTGGTATGGCATCAGCGGCTGGTTGGATTTTGGTGGTCGTCATACTCATATTAACATTGATTCAGCTTAAATTCTTTGGAGGAGATGACTGATGAAAACAAAAAATATAACCTCGGCAATAGTCCTACATTTTGTATTAGTGATAGCGTGTTTGGTCGCCGTTTATCCAGTATTTATCATGGTTTTTGGTGCCCTAAAGTCTGCCCAGGAGCTTTCAAGTAATGCGGCGGGGCTGCCTATTGTACCAACTTTGGATAACTTCTCTAGACTCATTAATTACAATTCAGGGCTTATCGTACGTACGTTTTTTAACTCTATTTTTATTGCAACCACGTATACAGCGTTAACTTGTATTGTAGCATCACTGGCAGGATTTGCTTTTGCAAAATATAAATTCACAGGACGTAATGTTTTATTTATGATGTTATTAATCACGATGATGATACCGCCGGAACTCAATATTACACCACTTTATTTAATTTTTTCTAAATTAGGCTGGCTTAACACTTATCAGGTACAGATTATACCGGGTATAGCCAATGTCTTTTCATTATTTTTGATGAGACAATACATGATAACGATTCCTGACTCTCTTATTGAAGCCGCTAGAATCGATGGAGCCAGTGACTTTAAAATTTTTAGGACACTTATACTCCACATGTCAGTCCCTGCCATAGGGGCACTGGCCATATTACAGTTTTTGAGTAAATGGAATGAATTGTTATATCCAAAAATTATGCTTACTAAACAAGAATTAATGCCTATCATGGTCATATTGCCCACTCTCAATGAACTGGACTCTGCGCGGTCTGTGCCATGGGAATTGGTATTAGCAGGCTGCAGCCTGGTGACAGTACCGTTGATCATTGTATTTTTAATCTTTCAAGACAAATTCCTTTCAAGCGTTACAATGGGCGCAGTTAAAGGATGATAACTTTAAATACTATACAGAAATGAGTGATAAGGATGAATAACGTAGATAAAATCAAGAATAAAATAGCTCAAGGTAAACTTGTAAAAGGCTTTTTCCTGTCTATGGCAGATACCATGGTAAGCGAAATAGCTGGTTTTGTAGGATATGATTATGTGTGGATAGATGCAGAACATGGTCCCCTTGATCGTCAAGAAATTTTCCATCATATTATGACAGCTCAAGGGGCTGGCTGTTGTGCTTTTGTAAGGGTTCCAGAGGCCAATCCTGCTATGATGAAAGCCATTTTGGATATGGGACCAGATGGTATTATTTTTCCATTTGTAAACAATAAAGAGATAGCAGAATGTGCTGTGAAGTCTTGTGCCTATCCAATCGATGGCGGTATTCGTGGCCAAGGACCTATCCGGGCTATTAAATACGGCTTGGAGGATGAAGGGGAATATCTAGCAAATGCATACCAAAAGGTATACAAGGTGATGCAAATAGAGACAATGGAAGGGTATGAAAATTTAGATGAAATAATGGCTGTTGGCGGCATAGATTCTATCTTTATAGGAGCAGCAGATTTGGCCCGTTCTATTGCAGATCCTTCTCCAGCAGGAAAGGCTAAACTAGATCAAGTGTATGATGATATTTGCACAAGGGTACGTGACAAGGGACTCAGTTTAGGGGCGGCTATCGGGCCTTCTGCAGAAGATGCACAACGGGTGACGGGTAAAGGCGTTCAGTGGGTAGTGTTCGGACAGGACTCAAAAGTACTGGCATTAGGATTAAAAGCGAATTTAGAGGCACTCAAAGATTTCTAATAAAATAAAGGAGGTACATACCTATGAGTTATTTGGCAAGTCAAATACGCTATGACAATATGAGATATAACCGCTGCGGAAAAAGTGGTTTAAAGCTGCCGGCAATGTCACTGGGCATGTGGCACAATTTTGGGGATGAAAATCCCTATGCCGAGAGTAAAGAAATGATGCTAGGGGCCTTTGATCTAGGCATTACCCATTTCGATTTGGCCAACAACTATGGCCCATCGGCTGGCAGCGCTGAAGAAAGCTTTGGAAAGATTATTACTGAAGAGCTCAAGGTGTATCGTGATGAAATCGTAGTGTCTAGCAAAGCGGGTTACTATATGTGGCCGGGGCCTTATGGAGAATGGGGATCTAAAAAAAATCTGGTTGCATCACTGGATCAAAGTCTCAAACGTATGAAGCTTGAGTACGTAGACATCTTCTACCACCATAGACCAGACCCTAATACACCCCTTGAGGAAACAATGGATGCACTTGCAGGGATTATCAGGCAAGGAAAAGCACTTTATGTGGGGATTTCT
>JAQSYC010000266.1 GCA_029256345.1 Clostridia bacterium
AAATAAATCCTAAGCTTATTTTATTGATGGGGGTCTTAGGCGTATCTTTTTCATCTATTTTTATTAAATATTCAACTGCACCAAGTTTGGTTATAGCAACGTATCGTTTGGGATGGACGGTCCTTATTTTGCTGCCAATAGTGGGAATGAAGTTTCGCGGGGAGCTGCGGAGGCTTAAAAAGAGTGATATTTTATGGGGTGCTGTAAGTGGTTTTTTTCTTGCAGTTCATTTTGCGGCATGGTTTGAATCTTTAAAATTCACTTCCATTGCCAGTTCCACGGTGCTAGTAAGTACAGAGGTCATTTTTGCAGCTATTGGGTTTGTATTTGTGTTAAAGGGTAAAATAAATAAAAAGTGTATAGTGGCTATTATGATTGCTTTTGCGGGCAGTGTCGTTATTGCTATGAATGACTATAGCGGCGGAAGCAATATATTGTATGGAGATGCTCTGGCGCTTCTTGGAGCTATTATGGCCGCAGTCTATACATTGGTTGGAAAAAAACAAAGGGGACACCTGAGTACAACCGTTTATACTTTTATAACCTATAGTGCTTGTTTTGTAACCATGCTGATATTTGATCTGGCCACAGGTACCCCTCTTTATGGATATGGTATCAAAGAAGTTATGCTTGGACTTTTGCTAGGGATTTCCTGTACCTTGTTAGGCCACAGCATATTCAGCTGGAGTCTTAAATATTTAAGCCCTTCTTTTGTGTCATCGGCCAAATTATTGGAGCCGGTCATTGCGTCTACTTTGGCTATTTTTATTTACAAAGACTTTCCGAGCATCTCACAAATGATAGGTGGGGGTGTTGTCATCTGGGGTGTGTATCTGTATTCCAAATATGAATAATTATTTACAGAATAGACAGAAGAGATACCGTAGATAAAGCTTGGTTATAACTAAGCAGTAAGTCCTATATTGAGTTCAATTTTGCCTAAAGGAGTTTCAAAGTCAATAGCCAGTGTCTCCAGAGCATTGATATCAGAAGGCGAAAGGAGTACGGTAGGTGGGCTCATCTGAAATAGAATGCCGGATGAAGATAACATGGTACTAGCTGTCCCGGTAATCATACTTGATAATTCACCAATGGCGCTTTTGACCATATCATCAACAGCAGAGACAGGCATACCCATCATCATCGCAGAAGCTAATTTTTTGGCAGTATCTTGAGACATAGATAATGCGATGTTTCCTTGAACCCCACCTTTGATACCTATAATTGTTGATACATCTAAATCAACATACAGTTTAACTTTCTTTTTCATGCCACCTCTTTTTATCTCTGTAATACTTAACTGTTCTAATGTGTTTGTAAAAGCTGTAAGAAAGGGATTAATATATTTTACGTCCATACATATCTCCAATCAATTGGATTTTAATTGTTTTTAATGAGAAGTCTTTAGAGGTGAAAAGCATGGCTGATAGCTTATTAGTTGTCTGAATGCTTAGCCTTATTTCATCATCTAGAATATTCACACTTGTATATTTCGTCATTTTTAGTCAAGGACTTAATGCTTACCATTCACAGTGCTATTCACATTTTCTAGTAAGTTACTTAATAGAATAGAGTATGAGAGGAAGGTGAAATAGTATGAAAAAAATACTTTACTTTATTTTATTTTATAGGGTATGGCATAGGTATGGTAGGGCTAATAGCAGAGTCAATCAAACTGAATATAGACAAATGCCTTATGAGGTTGAAATTATCGCTGAAAATCTAGTTGTGCCTTGGGCTATAGCTTTAAGCGATGACGGCAAGATCTATTTTACAGAGCGGTCTGGAGCAGTTAGAGTGATTGAAGACGGCAAGCTGCGGCCGCAGCCCGTTATTACTTTTGGCCCACCTTTTGTAAGTCAAGGGGAAGGGGGGTTGATGGGGATCGTATTGGATCCAAATTATTCACAGAACCGTTATATGTACGTGATGCATTCCTATGAAGATGAGGGAGAAATTTATAATCGTGTGGTGAGATTAGTAGAACGGGATAATGAGGCATTTGTTGACCGGATTCTTTTGGATAGGATTCCAGGAGGGCAGATTCACAATGGCGGCAGAATCAAGATTGGCCCAGATCAGAAGTTATATATCACAACGGGAGATGCAGGCAATCCTATGCTCGCTCAAGATCTTGCCAGTACAGCAGGCAAAATACTGCGAATAGAATTAGATGGCAGTATTCCTGAAGACAATCCCTTTACGAACTCTCCCGTTTATAGCCTAGGGCACCGCAATCCTCAAGGACTAGCGTGGCATTCAAACAATATCTTGTATGCATCAGAGCATGGACAAAGCGCTCATGATGAGATTAACATCATTAAGCCAGGAGCCAATTACGGGTGGCCGCTTGTGCAAGGTGATGAGGATACAAGTGAAGTAAACATAGAAAAGCCGCTGCTGCACAGCGGAGAAGAGACATGGGCGCCTTCTGGTATAGCCTTTATCAATCAGGGGCCATGGCAAGATCAATTACTTGTGGCTGCTTTGAGGGGCGAACAAGTGCTGGTGGTTTCACTGAATGAAGAAGGAACGAGGGTAGAGCAGTCAGAGTCTAGATTTAAAAATGAGTATGGACGTTTGCGTGAGGTTATTGGGGCAGATGATGGCTCCATTTACCTCACTACAAATAATAGGGATGGCAGGGGTAATCCAGACCCAACAGATGATAAAATTATCCGCCTGGTTTTAAGAAATATTTGAAAAACTATTGGGATAGAGTATAATAATCATAAAATAGATATGTTAAGGATAGACCTCGGAAAGGACAAAGGATGAACTTTTTAGTGAGCGAAATGACGATTAAGCGCTTGTGTGGAGACAACGCTTTTAAAAAGGGCAGAGCCTATTATAGAGCTAAAAAAGTAAAGCTGCAAAGCTACAATGAGCATAGCAAAATCATTGAAGCAAGTGTAGAGGGCAACAGTATTTTTTATGTGACTGTAAAACAAGATAAAAATGGGAAAATCCAAGGAGAATGTACCTGCCCAACCTTAGCATCTTTTGATAAGTACTGCTGTCAGCATGTTGCAGCAGTTCTTTTTTATATCAAAGCTCATGAGATACTAAGTTTATTTGAAAATAAAGCAGTACGCCCTAGCGGTCATTTACTTCATTTTGAAACAAGGGAAATGGTTCATGTGGCATTTATCTGTAGGCCTGTTTTGTACGGTGATAAGGGGTATCTAATGGGAGTCCAGATGAGGGCAGGTCTTAAGGCGTCCCATATGATACAGGATTTGAGAGCATTTCTGGATAAAATCAAGATAAAAGAATCCTATGAGTGCTCAGAGGAGTTTTTTTATAATCCAGAATTTCATAGCTTTCAAAAGGAAGATGATGAGGTGATTGAGCGGCTTATTCATCTTTCAGAGAGTCCGTTTATTTATAGGCCGAGTTTTGAAGAAAAGGATACACTATTGATAGAACCTCATAACTGGGAGACACTATTATCACGACTGGTAGCTGCCCCTCTAGTAAAAATTCAGCAAGAGGACGATACATTGTGTGATTTAATCTTGTCAAATGAACCCATTCCGTTGACATTTGAGTTTAAAGAAGCAGACACAGGAGAGTACCAATTAGATGTCAAAGGTCTAAATCAGGTCATCGCGTTAGACTCTTACGGCTATGTGCTTACCAAAGGAAAAATGATAAAACTGCCTGCAGAGGACTGTAAAAGACTGGTAGAATTAAAGAGAATGCTAAATCATGAGGGGAGACATGAGCTTATCATACCCTCAGAACAGATCGACCACTTTATGGAGACAGTAACACCGGGTTTAGCAAAACTAGGAAAGGTTCAAATCGCTTCCACAGTTGCCGAAAGGCTTATTAAAACCCCTCTTAAAGCAAAGCTGTTTTTGGATCGGGTGAAAAATAAATTACTTGCCGGATTAGAATTTCATTATGGCAGCGTGGTACTTAACCCTTGTGAAGACTGGGAACAAGTACTAAGATATCATCCCACCCTCCTGAGAGAAGGGGATAAGGAGCTATTCCTTATAAAGGTGATGGAGGAGAGTGGGTTTGTCAAAACCGAAGGCAGATTTTATATAGAGAATGAAGATATAGAATATCAGTTTTTATATCACGTGATGCCGACATTAGAAAGTGTAGTTGAGATTTATGCCACCACTGCGGTTAAAGTGCGTATTCATAAAAGCTATGTGGGCCCTAGGATCAAGGTGGATGTAGAGGATCAAACGGATTGGCTTGCGTTTAGCTTTGATATGCAAGGGACTTCTGAATCAGAAATACGTAAGATTTTATTATCCTTGGAGGAAAAGCGGAAGTTTTATAGGATGCCAAATGGTTCACTGTTATCACTGGAAACAAAAGCGTTTCAAAATATCAATCAGTTCATCAATGAAATAGGTATCTCAGGTGATGAGATAGATGGAGAAATAAGACTCCCGATGAACAGCGGGATGCAAATGATAGACTTACTGGAAGAAAGAAATCTTGTGAGTAAAGGACCCACTTTATATAGGCTGATGGAGCAGCTGCACAGACCAGAGGAACTGAATTTTGAGATACCGAAAAGCTTAGCACCCATACTCAGAGACTATCAAAAGAGTGGTTTTCAGTGGCTAAAGATGCTCGCGAAGCACGGATTTGGGGGGATTCTTGCAGATGACATGGGACTTGGCAAAACGATACAAAGTATTACCTATATTGTATCGATACTGCCAGAAGTAAGGAGGGAGAAGAAACCCGTATTAATAGTAGTACCCACCGCCCTGCTCTACAACTGGAGGAATGAACTTAAGGAATTTGCCCCAGAAATACGAACAGTTATTATTACTGGAAGCAGGTTAAAAAGACATACTGCGTTAGAAAATCTCTTGGGGGTGGATGTTGTGATCACCTCTTATCCATCACTACGTATGGACTTTAAAATATACCTTGGGAAGTTTTTTCATACGCTGTTTTTAGACGAAGCGCAGGCCTTTAAAAATGCTTCAACACAAACAGCAAAAACAGTAAAAAAAATAAGAGCGGATTACCGTTTTGCACTGACCGGTACCCCGATAGAAAATGGCCTGGAGGAGCTTTGGTCAATCTTTCATGTGGTGTTCCCAAAGCTTCTGCCAAGGAGAATAGAATTTGATAGGTTGACCAGAGAAAATGTGGCTAAGCGGGTACGACCATTTATACTGAGAAGACTCAAAAAAGATGTGCTCCAGGAACTACCTGAGAAGATTGAATCTATACAATTATCTGAGCTGAGTCTGGAGCAAAAGGAATTGTATGCGGCTTATCTGGCAGAACTCAAACAAGATGCATTCAAGCACCTTAATGAAGACAGTTTTTATAAAAACCGTATTAAAATTTTAGCAGGACTGACCCGGCTAAGGCAATTATGCTGTCATCCAGCCTTGTTTGTAGAGGGCTATCAAGGGGGTTCCGCTAAATTTGATCAGCTGATGGCTATTTTGGAGGAATGCCGGGTGGCTGGACGGCGGGTGCTTATTTTTTCCCAGTTTACGCAGATGCTCTCTCTGATTGGACGAAAGCTTGGTTACTATGGCGTACCTTATTTTTATCTGGATGGTCAAACACCGCCGGATGAGCGGGTAGCATTATGCAGCAGATTTAATGAAGGAGAGGAGAGCTTATTTCTCATTTCTTTAAAGGCTGGAGGAACGGGGCTGAACCTAACTGGTGCAGATACAGTCATCCTTTATGATTTGTGGTGGAACCCGGCTGTAGAGCAGCAGGCGGCAGACCGTGCGTACCGTATGGGTCAAAAAAAGACAGTACAAGTTATAAAACTTATAGCCAAAGGAACCATTGAAGAAAAAATAACTCAGTTGCAAGAAAAAAAGAAAAATTTAATTGGAGAAATCATTCCATCAGAAGAGGACTTGCTATCCATCATGACAGAACAAGACATTCGGGAGATACTGATGAATGAGTAAGGGTAAACACTGATTCCTCAATAAATGGAGAAGCTGGCTCAGATTAAACATAATAATGCGTATGAAAAAAATAATAAAATCTGTTATAATAACGAATAATATACTACAGTTAATATAGACCGAAAAGGAAGTGAAACAATGCATACAGAATTAATAAAATTCCCAAGAACAAAACATATCAGTGGTTCAATGCTTCAGACAGGAGACGG
>JAQSYC010000267.1 GCA_029256345.1 Clostridia bacterium
ATTATACCATATTTTTACAATAATTCAATATTTTTTAAAGTTTTAATCAGCATAATTAAGTCCTATAAAAATTTGACGGGCATCAGCCTTTTCATCCGGTATCAAACAAAATTCTTCTACTCTAAACCATCCTTCTTTGCCTGATGAAGTTCTTGCCTTACACCATGCTTCATTATCATGACCAATTAGCGTTAAAGTTGCTCCCTCTTTTACTTGAAACTGATTACTTTTTATGTCTTTTTCACTGTACAGTTTAAAAGGTTTTTTGATATAAACTAAAGCTTCACTCCAATAAAAATCCACTGGTACTTCTTCTATTTGATGCTCAGCATTAAGTCTATATTGTTTGTCAAACCACCAAGTTTGAAGAATATCTGCCCTTGTCCTTGCAGAAAAACTTCCATTCTCATCTATTTCAATCCCATCTTCAAAAATTCCTCCAGTCGTACCTATCTGGACAATTTTTCCTTCTTTAAAACTATAAAATTTTGATGTATAATCATAACTTGGACCATAGTCACTGACGATAACTTCTTTATAGTTATCGTTTTTATCTATATCCACAACTGCAAAACGAGAGGTCGGAGTTCCTTCAAATACTACACCTATCCCATTAATTAAAAGCTGAGTTTTTGCATTTTGTCCATCTTCAGCTACAGTCAGCAGTCTATATTCTATTTCCTCTTTTATTTTATCCCCATTAATATCTATCCAAACCTTATGATCAGACTCATAAATATCTTTTTCCTTCACTTGCTGAGCTATCTCTACATCTGCCTTATCTGCCTCTGCATAACGTAGTTCATAAAATTGAATAAGCCCTATATTATACTTCTCAACATTATTCAATGACTCATAAAAAACACTTCTTAAAGGCTTATACCAAGCTTTTGCTTCAAAGTACGCTTTGTATTGATCCTCTTTAAAAATATGACCCTTCCTGGCATAAATCTCATTCCGTGCAAATTTCAGCTGTTTTGTTTCTAAGCTATAGATATCCTCTTCTTCTAGTTTTAGCTTATCACTGTTCGCAAAAATAAACGATTCATCCTGCGCTTTGATGGAGGAACCCATTGACTCCTTAGTACATCCTGATAAGCAGATTAAAATGATAATACCTACCCTATATAAAATCTTTTTACCCATGAAATCTCCCCTCTCTTTCTTAACAAACTTCTTTTTGTTATTATATTAAAAGCCGAGGCAAGATTGTTGAAAAAATCTGTATTGTAATCATTATTTAATCTATTTGTTTTGTATCGTTTTATTGATTGCATTAATCAGCGCTATGGCACTTGCCCTTATAATATCTTTTTCTATGGCCTTGCCTTGGTAAAGTTTTTCCTCATGGAGTATTTGGATACTTGCCTTCCCAAGACTTTCTTTTCCCCTTGAAATATTATGAATACGATATTCTAATAAAGTAATAGGCGTAACTATAGCTGAAATAATCGCTGTGTAAAGGGCATCAATCGGGCCATTCCCGATTTTTTCTTCACAGCTTATATTTTCTCCCCTTCTTACTTTAACCGTGGCTGTGGGCGAAATGTTATTGTAGACTACTTCAAAATCTACTAATTCCCATAACTGGGTAGACTCTTTTTTATCCAGTATTTCTGGAGGGTATTGCTTCATAAGATTTTCTATATCATAGTCATAGACTTCTTTTTTTTGATCTGCCATGGCGAGAAAATCCGTATAGACCTTTTGCTTGCTTTCTTCATTTATCTGATATCCCACCTTTTCTAGAATATGCTCAAATGCATGCCTTCCTGACCTGGCTGTAAGAACAAGTTCCATTGGCGGCGCCCCGATATCTTGTGGTTCAATGATTTCATAGACATCTTTAGACTTTAACAGTCCATCTTGGTGAATGCCTGATGAATGGGCAAAAGCATTTTCTCCTGTAATCGCTTTGTTAACCTGTACATCAAGTCCCATTACTGCACTGACCATCCGGGATGTTGTATAAATTTCTTGAGTTTTAATTGTTGTGTAACCGCCATAGTACTCCGGATGTAATTTGATTCCCATAACGACTTCTTCTAAAGAAGTATTACCAGCTCTTTCCCCAATACCATTAATAGTACACTCAACTTTGTCTGCACCATTTCTAATGGCTGCCAAAGTATTGGCCGTTGCAAGTCCTGTATCATTATGGCAATGCACACTTAACAGCACATTAGGATTTAAATTTTTCAAACGGTTATTAAGCTGATAAATAAGACTTCCAAACTTTTCTGGCACAGCAAAACCTACGGTGTCCGGAATATTAATGATCGTCGCTCCAGCCTTGACGACAGCTTCTATCGTCTGCCACATATACTCAAGTTCTGATCGGCTTGCATCTTCCAAGGAGTACTGTACCTGCGGCATGAGTTTTTTGGCATATTTAACAGCTTCTGCTCCCATCTCTAAAATTTGCTCAGGTGTCTTTTTAAACTTTTTTTCCATGTGAACACCAGAAGATCCAAGTACTATGTGAATCATCGGCGCATGAGCCTCCTTCAAACTTTCATAAATTGCATCGATATCTGAGCGTACGGCTCTCCCTAAAGCTGTAATCACAGTATCTCCTGAAGCCATTTTACTGATTGCCTTAACAGCTTCAAAGTCTCCTTTTGAGGAAGATGGAAAACCAACCTCCATCATATCTACATTAAGTCTGATGAGCTGTTTTGCCACCTCCATCTTTTCTTGCAAATTAAGCTTTGCACCTGGTACTTGCTCTCCATCTCTTAATGTCGTGTCTAAAACATAAATTTTTCTGCTCATACAGTCACTTCCTTTCAATTTTTACAATAAAAAATCCCTTTCATCTCTTTGATAAACTTCAAGAGACGAAAGGGAACTTTCGCGGTACCACTCTTTTTCACACCATTTCGGCATGCACTTTATTGGATACAGAAGAACGAGGATGGGTTTCACAAAATAAAAAAACTCCTATCTCCAAAGAGACAGAAGTCGATTCTGCTAAACCACTCTTTTAGTCCTAAAAGGACAATTGATACAGGATCCTGATTCACCGATATCTAGCCATTATAACGGTTGGCATCCGTCTAGACCTACTTATTTCAGCCAGCAACTCCAAGGCGAGTTCACTATCTTCTAAATCCTGTTTCGCACCACCCAACAGGTCTCTTGAATTTATAGGATACCTACTACTCCTTTTCCTAGTCTTTTTATTTAATTTTGATATGCCTTTGATTATAGCGTATC
>JAQSYC010000019.1 GCA_029256345.1 Clostridia bacterium
TACAAACCAAAGCAAGAGGGTTACAAACCAAAGCAAGATGGCTACAAATCAAAGCAGGATGGTTATAAGAAAGAAGGATTTGGGGAAAGCAAATTCAATGAGGAGGGAGATCGCTTTAAAAGGGACAGACCTAAGCGAGAGGCCTATAAAAAAGAAGGCTTTAGACAAAGAGATCAGGCAGTACAGGAAATAATACCTATAGATGAAAATATTTTATATGGAAGAAATGCCATAATGGAAGCTTTAAAAGCAGGCAGAGATATCGATAAGCTGCTTATACAAAAAGGCGAAAAAGAAGGCTCTATCCTAAAAATCTTAGGCGAAGCAAAAGATAAAGGCATTGTGATTATCGAGGCTGAAAAATCTAAGCTGGATGAGATTACAGGCAGAGAAAAGCATCAGGGGGTTGTGGCCTATGCCGCAGTACAAAGTTATGTAGAAATAGATGAGATTTTAGAAGAAGCAAAAAATAAAGGAGAAGAGCCCTTTATTCTTATTCTTGAAAATATACAAGACCCTCACAATCTAGGGGCTATTATTAGATCAGCGCATAATGCAGGGGTACATGGTATTATTATTCCTAAAAGAAGAGCAGTTGGCCTATCTGGAACAGTGGCTAAGTCATCAGCCGGAGCCATTGAATATATGAAGGTTGCCAAAGTCACTAACATTTCTCAAACGATTAAAGAATTAAAAGAAAAGGGCATTTGGATTGCCTGTGCAGATATGGACGGAAAAGTGATGTATCAAGAAAACCTGTCAGGACCTATAGCTATTGTAGTAGGAAACGAAGGAGAAGGGGTTTCTAAACTTGCAAGAGAGTCTTGTGATTATGTCATAACGATACCTATGTACGGCAAAGTAAACTCACTTAATGCATCATCAGCAGCAAGTGTACTTGTTTATGAAGTCGTAAGACAGAGACACTTTATAGGTTAACAAGAGGATGCTAAAGGCAGCTATCAGCTGCCTTTTTGTTTTTTCAGGAAACAGTATTAACAAATGAATACATTTATAGTATACTAGGAATAATACTTATCGCATTGATAAACGGGCATTAATACAAAATTTTGGACAAGTTGTATCATACAATCAATAGGTCGATGTTGCTGATGCAAAAGGAAAAAAGAGGAGGATCATATGATGGTTATCCAAAAACAAAATTTTACTATAAAAGTTTTAGAAAACATGACGGATGAGGAACTTATACATTTATATCATAATGAATTCAAAGAGTCTGTAGAAGTGCTGGTACAGCGCTATAAAAAATTTGTAAGGGCAAAAATCAAAGCGAATTACTTTATAGGTGCAGACAAAGAAGACTTGGTTCAAGAGGGTATGATTGGTCTATTTAAAGCCATATGTGATTATAATCCAGACAAAGAAACCAGTTTTAAGTCTTTTGCAGCCATATGTATTACCAGACAGATTAGTACAGCTTTTAAAACAGTATCAAGGCAAAAGCACATGCCCCTTAATAACAGTATCTCCTTAAATATTCCGATTAGCAGTAAGGGGTCAGATGAAGAAGAAGAGAGCATCACCCTGATGGATATCATCAAATACAATGAGTCCATAACACCAGAAGATGAAGTCATTAATCAAGAAAATTTAGAGGTTTTAAATAAAAACATATTAAAAGTGCTTAGTAAGCTAGAGTGGGAAGTGCTAAAGCTTCACACGCAGAGTAAAAATTACCATGAAATTGCTTATGAACTGGATAAGCCAATCAAAACGATTGATAATGCGCTTCAAAGAATTAAAAAAAAATTAGGAGATATGCGCAGAAATGATTTAAGATAAGATTACATTTTAAAATACCGGCAGATAGCTCACTATCTGCCGGTATTTTAAAATGTAACGTAACCAATCGATTTGAATTTAGTGACAGCGAGGAAGTACTTCTTCGATGCTGTTAACGCGAGTCAAGTTAAAGTATACTACTCTATTTGTGCAATAGTTAATGGTCTTGATAAAGCATTCGCCAACAGCAATGATTACAACACACATTCTGCAGTCATCTACGTAGATGATGGCACGTTGATTGATAAGTTTGCAGGCAGCTCCGCGCAGTGTATCACAGCATCCATAGTTATTACTATAGCAAGGGTTTGATATACTTGCTAAATTGTCACAATTAGTGGCTGCGTTGTCATATCTATCACAGTTGCAATCATCATCTTCACGGCTATTTGCGCAATTATTTACGTAATTATTGTAAGGGCGAGCATAAAAATTTCCCGTATTTCTTTTACCACAACAACTCATATAAAATCCTCCTTATTTTTCATAAAATCATAAATACTATATTACCTTTAAGGCAGAATGTCTTCAACATAACTTATACGATCAAAATTAAAATATTTAACATTACCACTGCCAGCTTCAATTGCTCTGATATAACATGGGCAAACTTGCGCTATAATGACACAGTAACTACAATTTTCGGTATGAATAATTACTTTTTGATTCACAAGACAAGCTAAATCATTTTGATATGCCATAAAAATACCTCCTAAATTATTGATAACAAACCTGTATATAGAGAATCGGAATTTTTTACCGCATTAATTTTCTCTAATATAAGGTATGAAACTTTTGGAATATATGTTACAAATAAGTCGAAAAAAATAGATTATTACTTATTTTATAATATTTGAATAAAAGTTGTAGAAAAAAGTATAGTATATGGCATAATAATATTTTGCATTTAATCAATAAAATGTTATAATCACATATATAAAAATGAGATCCATTAAAAAGATAGAGGTTGAGAGAAAAGGAGATTACAATGAGTCTTTATACGAGTACTAGAAAGAAATTAGAAAACATTACAGCTACAAAAGCTATTTTGCAAGGGATATCTGAAGAAGGAGGATTATTTGTTCCTGCAAGTATTCCTCAAATAGACTTCAATTTAGAGGAAACAATCCACTGGGAGTATAAAGAACTTGCCTACCGCGTAATCAAGTTGTTTTTTGAAGATATAGAAGAAAAAGACCTTAAATATTGTATTGAAAATGCCTATGATGAAAAGTTTGATACCCAAGAAATAACGCCACTAGTGTCCACTAAGTCAGCTCATTTTTTGGAACTTTTTCATGGGCCAACCATTGCTTTTAAAGATATGGCGTTATCCATACTGCCTTATTTTATGCTAACAAGTAAGAAATATAATAAGGAAACTAAAGATATTGTCATTTTGACAGCCACTTCTGGGGATACTGGTAAAGCAGCTTTAGAAGGTTTTGCAAATGTAGAGGGCACTAAAATCATCGTATTTTTTCCAGAAGAAGGAGTAAGTGAAGTCCAAAAGAGACAGATGGTTACCCAAGAAGGAGCCAATACGTTAGTTGTTGGGGTTAAAGGTAATTTTGATGACTGCCAAACCGGTGTAAAAGAAGTTTTTGCAGACAAGTTATTTGAAAAAGAAGTATACGAAAAAAACTATAAATTTTCTTCTGCTAATTCGATTAACATAGGAAGACTAGTGCCACAAGTAGTTTATTATTTTGCGGCTTATGCAAAACTTGCAGGGCAAGGCAAACTAAAAGTGGGAGAACCGATGAATGTGGTTGTCCCAACAGGTAATTTTGGAAATATACTCGCAGCATACTATGCAAAACAAATGGGATTGCCTATCAAAAAACTTATTTGTGCTTCTAATACCAATAAAGTATTATTTGATTTTTTTGAGGAGGGGACCTATGATAGAAACAGAGATTTTCAGCTGACTATTTCTCCGTCTATGGATATACTGATATCTAGTAATCTTGAAAGATTACTTTATCATATAAGTAATGGCGATACAGAAAAGGTTGCGCAGATGATGGATAGTCTTAAAATGGACGGAAAATATACAATTAACGAAACAATGAAGAAAAATATAGAAGATTTTTATGGCGGTTATGCAGATGATGACATGACAAAGGCATATATCAAGCAAATCTATGAACAGGAAGGTTATCTAATGGATACCCATACAGCTGTGGCTTATGCTGTATATGATAAGTATATCAAAGAAACAAAAGATGAAACCCCAAGTGTTATTATATCAACTGCAAGTCCTTATAAGTTTACAAGCAGCGTTATGACGGCCATTGACAGCAAATATCAAAACACAGATGATTTTACATTACTAGATGAGATGCATGACCTGATAAAGGGAGAGATGCCAAGAGCTATGGATCAAATAGGCACTAAAGAAATTAAACATAAAGGTGTTTGTGAAGTCAATGAAATAAAGAATATAGTACGTAGTTTTTTGGTATAATAAGACAAGCTCCTATTCCATATATTATAAAGTGAACAGCGTTTGTGGAAAATATGTAAAAATAAGGAGTGGTAAAGATGGAAAAAATAATGTATAATGATTTTGCTAAAGAAGCATTAAGATCCCTTTCAAAAGGGGCATTTCTAAGTGTGTCTGATAATGGTGAAGATAATATTATGACTATTGCTTGGGGCAGTATAGGTTTTATGTGGAACAAACCTGTTTTTATGGTTATGGTAAGATATTCAAGACATACTTATCAACTAATTGAAAAATCTGGTGAGTTTGCAGTAAGTATACCTTTACAAAATGATGTATCAAAGCAGCTTGTGTATTGCGGTAGTAAATCGGGTAGAGACTGCAATAAGTGGGAAGACTTAGGTCTTACTAAAGTAGCAGCAGAGCAGATTCAAGCCCCCTTAATAGGTGAATGTGAGCTACACTACGAATGTAAAATCATAGGCAGGCAAGAGGTTACGGATCAAACCATTAAGCCTCGTGCTGTAGAGACATTTTATAGTCAAAATGATTATCATGTTATTTACTATGGAGAAATAGTAGGGACATATTTAAAATAGAAAAAGGAGAATTCTAATGACATTATATGAACAATGGAATAATTATGGCGAAGACGCTAAAGAAAGATCAGTAGAAGAGTACAAGAAAGTTGTAGAAAACTATTTGGCAAGAGAACGGGATGTCTATGATTATTTACTTTCTCATTTAGATGAAATAGTTGAAGGTACCATTTCAGAATTAGGTGAACGCTTTAATATGAATGAGATAGAATTTTTAGGTTTTGTAGATGGTATCAATTCAAGTCTTATAAATGGAGAATACCCATTAGAGGAGTTAATAGGATCTTCTTCTGTAAGATTAGAATTTGATTTAGAAAAGCTTTACTGGAATATGCTGGATGCAAAAGCAGAATGGCTTTATGGGCTGCCACAGTGGGAAACACTTTTACCAGAAGAACAAAAGGCAGCTATTAAAAAAGAATATAATAAAACTAAAACGGTTATTAAAGAGAAAAAAATAGGACGAAACGACCCTTGTCCTTGTGGAAGTGGCAAAAAATACAAACAATGTTGTATGAAATAACTGCTTAATGAGCAGTTATTTTTAGTACAACAGAGAAAGGAGTACAAAATGGATATTAAATGGTCATATTATCTTATAGGAGTTATTTACATACTCGTTATTATACTTAAGATCATTAATACTACTAAAGTGCAGCAGTTCAAAAAAGAGAATAATCAAGCTATGAAGCTGTTAACCATTAAAAAAGATTTTTTTACCACGGTAAGTTTGATTTGTATCATAGTCACTTTTTTTATTAATACAGCTGCTTTAATGGGTGAGAAGCCCATTAACAAACCAAGTATCTTGATTACGCTGCTTGTTATAGGTTTTACTTTTATCAATAGTGTATTAAATATATTCCTTTCTCAAGAAAATGAAATAGTGCTCCTATTGGGTTATGAGTTAAAAAAGGGAGAAATAGAGCATCTTAAAGTCAAAGAAAGAAAGCTATTTACATCCTATGATATGACATTTTCCAAAGAAATAGATAGTTATAATTATGCAAAGTTATTGGTTTTTGGAAAACAGAGAGAAGCATTGACCCAAACGATTAAAAAACTCATAAAAGAATAATAGCATTGGCCCTTTGTATTAGTGTTTAACATAATACAAAGGGCCAATTTTATTATTATAAAGAAAATATAAATTTCTCATAAATAACTGATGAAAATAAAGGGGAAAAAAGGTTGATTTTGATAACAATCTTTTACTTATATGCATGAATGTATGCAAGGGTAGAATATATTTGTTAATTATAGAGTATAAAAAAAGATTTGAGTTCAATAAAATATATCAATTTGCACAAGAATGTTATATTTATAAAAATACGGATATAATAAAGGTAAAATGTAAATAATACTTTATTTTTTATTTTAAAGTGTTAAAATATAAAGAGTAAATTAAATGAATCGAGATTCATAAAAATATAGGCCATAAGAAAGGGATTTGTATGGAAGATATTATTAAGCAAATTATTCAGATTGATTCGGTAGCTCTTAATACAAAACAGAAAAATGAAGAAGAAGTGCAATTGAGAAAACAAGAGTATGAAGAAGAGATCAAACAATACAAAGAGGATAAGCTTGTCCGTGCAAAAAAGAAGGCAGACGAACTTTATAGTCAAATTATAGAAAATGCTTTAACAGAAGCTCAGTTTCAAGAAGAAAAGAGTAAGAAGATGGCACTTAGTATACAAAATCGCTATTTGCAATCAGAAAATATATTACTTGATAAAATATTTAAAGAACTTTTTTTAGTGGAGTGATAAAATGAATCCTTTTGCGGCTTATAGAGCGATTAATGCAAAGTTACATGCTAGGAAAACAAATCTGTTGTCGAATAAGGAATGGGAAAAAGTTGTGGAACTTAAGTCTGTTTCTCAAGTAATAGATTTTTTAAAAAAACGAGAAAGTTATAAAAATCTTGTAAGCCAATACAAGGTTGAAGAACTTCATAGGTCTGAATTAGAAGTTATTTTGGACCGCTACATCGTCAAAGAGATAGAGAGCATGCTGCATTATTTTTCAGGGAGCTATAAAGAATTTTTTAAGGCTTTTTTAATGGAATATGAGATCAACGACTTGCAGTTACTCTTGCGAAGTATCTCAAGAAATGAAAACCTTGATGAAATAGAACGTTTTTTTGTACATTCTGAGAAATATGGTCTTTCTATTTATCATAAATTATCATCATGTAAAAATATTACACAATTTATAGAGGCACTTAAAGGGACTGCTTACTACGAAACACTTAAAACTATGGCACAGGAAGATGTTATAAAAAGAGAGTTTCATATGGAAATGAAACTCTATATTTTATTTTATAAAACACTTATGGAAAAATCAGAAGGATTATCTTTAACCGATAAAAAAATAGCTCAGCAAGTGATAGGAACAAAGATCGATTTTATGAATGTACAGTGGATTTATAGGGCAACCAAATACTATGATATTTCTCAAGAGGAAATTCTTATATATAGCTTACCATTTGGTTATAAGATGAGTTACCGAAAACTTAAAGACCTAAGTTATGCTAAAAATCTAGAGGAATTAAAAAAACTGAGTGAAAAATATTTAAGATATGCTGTTTTTGAAGGAGAAAAAGATACATTTCTAGATCGTGCCATAGATAAGTATATGTATGAATATGCAGCAAAAATAAGTAACGATAAAGAAAGTATTGCTACATCTTTAGCGTATATATATACTCTTTATATAGAGGTGCAGGACTTAATTGCACTGACAGAGGGGATAAGATATACCTTACCAGAAAATGAACTGAAAAAATATTTGGTTCATACAATATAAAGAGCGGAGGAAGCTATACATGGCTATTGAAAAGATGCTATTACTGAATCTAGTAGGTTCGCTAGATGAAGAACATGCCATATTACAGCAGTTAGTTCTTTGTGAAAATGTTCATCTGAACTTAGAACACAGTGATGTATATGATAATAATTATATGGTTCATGAATACGAAACCATGTTGCCGAGTGGGGAGCGTTTACAAGAAAAAAGCTATGGAGAGCTTGAGAGTCAGTACAATGACTTAGAAAATAAGCTCATTCAGCTTACGACAGACTTAGATATAGTGCTTAAGGCAGATAAAAAGAATATTAAATATTATTCATATAGTGATGCACTAAGGGATTTTACTACAATAAAAGACAGAATAGAACCCAGCATTGGAATCATTAAACAAAAGAGAGCTCAGATTAAAGAACTTGAAGAATTTAAGAAAAAGATTAAGTATATCCATGAAACTATAGATTTTGGTGAAATAGATAATCTTAATTATTTTGAATATGAAATAGGCATGCTTTCCAGGGATAATAAGCTTCATATTAAAAGAAACTATGAAAATATCAGTGCATTAGTTTTTAAAATAGGTGATATTGAAGATTCAAGAGAAGACATTTATCTTGTTCTATATCTAAAAGAATTTAAAGATGAAACACAAAAACTGCTTAAATCTTTGAACTGGCATGGGTTTACTATACCAGAAGGCATGATAGGCGATGCTACACAAATGAAGAATCTTGTAAAAGAAAAAATAGCAGCTTTAAGACAAGAAATTCAGCAGTTAGAAAGTGGTGTGCTAGAAAACAAGGAAGAAACTATTCTTCGTTTAAATAAAATTTGTGCAAGAATAAAATTAGAAAAAAAGATTATTGAACTAAAAGAACAAATAGTTCACGGTAATAATGTATTTATGTTAAGTGCATGGATACGAAAGAAAGACAAGGATAAAATAGAAGAATTAGTAGCAGATATTACTGATAAATATGTTGTTATTTTTAAAACAACAAATGAAATTGGAAAAGAAATACTTCCGCCTACTCTTCTTAAAAATAATTGGTTTTTCAAGCCTTTTGAAACTATTGTGAAATTGTATGGTCTGCCTGCTTATAATGAGATTGATCCAACACCATTTTTGGCAATTACCTTTTGTCTCATGTTTGGTATTATGTTTGGAGATATAGGGCAAGGATTGGTTTATTTTTTGGCAGGGGTTTTGATGTACAAAAAGAACGAAATTGCAGGTGGTGTACTGACTAGACTGGGGATGAGTTCTATTGTATTTGGATTTGTATATGGCAGTATTTTTGGACTTGAAAAAATTCCTATTCTTGAAGAAATTGCCTTGGTTCATGGCGGTCCTCTCAACCCTGACAATATTATGCCTATACTTTTAGCAGGTGTCATATTTGGTGTGGTTGTGCTGACGGTAGCATTTGCATTTGGTATTATTAACTCGCTTCGCAAAGGCAATATCGAAGAGGGCATTTTTGGTAAAAATGGTATTGTAGGTTATTTGTTTTTTATGGGACTTATCATGACAGCAGTCACCATTGTAAAAATAATACCTATATCAGTTTTTGTGCCAATCAGCGTGATGCTGGTTACACTAGGACTTATGGTATTTAAAGAACCACTGGCGCATTTGATAAAAGGTAAAAGACCACTGATTAATGGCTCTAAGTCCTCGTATTATATAGAAAGTGGATTTGAAGGCATAGAAACGATTCTCAGTGCCTTAAGCAATGCGATATCCTTTATCCGTGTGGGAGCTTTTGCACTTAACCATGCAGGGTTATTTTTAGCATTTTTAGTCATGTCTGAAATGACGACTAACAGTATACTTAAATTTATTATATTATTACTCGGGAATTTATTAATTCTTACGCTTGAGGGCTTAGTTGTATTTATCCAAGGACTAAGACTTCAATACTATGAGATGTTTAGTAAGTATTTTGGCGGAGATGGAAAGCCTTACAATCCAGTTAAGATACAAGAATAATAAATATTATATCTAAAATATGAAGGGATGGAATAACAATGATATCAGCAATAATTTTTTTAGCAGTAATTGTAGCAATAGGAACAGTTTTATACGGTGTTAAAATGATCAAATCAAATAAAAGAGGTAATATCAAAGCAGCAATGATGACCTCAGTATCTTTATTTAGTGTGATGGTTGTAGCTTTTATGGCAGTGGGCTTTGTAAGTCCAGTACTGGCAGCAGAGCAGGCAACAGCAGCAGCAGGTACAGCGATTTCTTTAGGTGAAGGGTTTAAATACCTGGCAGCGGCACTCAGTACAGGTCTTGCAACTATTGGAACAGGAATGGCAGTAGGTTCAGTTGGTTCATCCGCTATTGGTGCTGTATCAGAGGATCCGACTATTCTTGGTAAAACCCTTATATTTGTGGGGATGGCAGAAGGAATAGCTATTTATGGTATGATTATTTCTATTTTAATATTATTTGTATAAAGACACTATCGACAGAAAAGAGTGTTGAAAATGAAATCATTTGTAATAAGTGATAATAGAGATACTTGGGTGGGGATGAGGCTTGCTGGTATAGAAGGTGTTATTGTTCATAGCAGAGAAGATGTCATAGAAGTTATGAAAGCCGCGGTCATCGACCCTGAGATTGGTATTATTATACTTACTGAAAAAATAGTCGATTTGGCAAAAGAAGAAATAATGGACTATAAATTAAAACGCAAAAAACCACTAATAATAGAAATTCCAGATAGGCATGGCACTACTAGAGGAAATGATGTAATCACACATTATATCAGAGAATCAGTAGGTATCCGCATATGAGGTGATAAATATGGTTACAATCGAACAAAAACTGACCTTGTTTTCTAAACTTTTAAATCAAGATATCAAAGAAGAAGTAGACAAGCAATTGGTTGAACTTGAAAAAATATATAAACAAAAAAGGCTTGTTAATCAAGCCAAAGCAGATAAAGAAGCTCAGGCACTTGTTGAAAATGCTATCAAACGTGCAGAAACCAAAAAGACAGAACTTATCAGTAAAGCTAAAATGTGTAACAAAAAAGAATGTATGATGGCAAAAGAAGCATATATTCACACTTTTATAGAACGTTTAAAAGATAAAATTAAAGATTTTACTCAAACAGATGAGTATAAAGTCTATTTAGATCGTTATCTTATGCAGTTTGAAACACTGCGGGGCTATGAAAATGATCTCGATGTCTATATCACAGAGTCAGATTATAATCGTCATAAAGAGTATATCAAAGAAAAACTCAGTAACATAGGGTTACAAGGTGAAAAATTGAATTTTAAAATAGCCAATGACACAATACTTGGCGGCATCATCATAGAAGATCCTAAACGTAATATGAGAATAGATACCAGTATTTTACAGGTACTTGAAGATGCAAAAAATCATATTATCGAGGTTGTATTTGGAGCAATAGGAGAGGTCGGTGAAAAAGTTGAATGAGTATTTTGGCATTGTAGAACTGATTAACGGACCTGTTGTTAAAGGAAGTAATATGGCCTCTTTTAAAGTCAATGAAATGGTTACTGTAGGTGAAAGAGAACTTATTGGTGAAGTTGTTTCATTAGAAGGAGACGTGGCAACAGTTCAAGTTTATGAAGAAACTGAAGGGTTAAGAGCAGGAGAAAAAATCACTTCAACCGGCAATCCTTTATCATTAAACTTAGGACCAGGTATGCTAGGGAATATGTTTGACGGCATACAAAGACCTTTGAAAAAAATACAAGAAATCTCTGAAATATTTATTCCAGAAGGTATTGGATTACTGTCAATTGATGAAGATATGGAGTGGGAAACCTGTATAACAGCTAAAGAAGAAGATTTTTTGATGCCGGGAGAAGTCTACGCTACGGTACAAGAGACCCTCAGTATTGTGCATAAAATAATGGTGCCCCCTGGCGTTAAAGGGAAAATAATAGAGATTAAACCAAATGGTAAATATAAACTGAGAGATACTGTGGCTGTCTTAGAAACACAAAGTGGAGAAAAGATTAATCTGACTCTCATGCAGAGATGGCCGGTAAGAAGGCCAAGGCCAATCAGTAAGAGAATACCAATTTATAAACCTCTTGTTACAGGACAACGGGTTATCGATACATTTTTTCCTCTTGCAAAAGGAGGAACTGTAGGACTTCCAGGAGGATTTGGTACGGGTAAGACAGTGACTCAGCATCAATTAGCTAAATGGAGTGATGCAGATATTATTGTATACATTGGCTGCGGAGAACGTGGTAATGAAATGACTAATGTTCTTGAAGAGTTTCCAGCACTTATTGACCCCAGAACGAACAGACCATTGATGGAGAGAACAATACTCATCGCCAACACCTCTAATATGCCCGTTGCAGCAAGGGAAGCAAGTATCTATACAGGGATTACTATGGCTGAATATTTTAGAGATATGGGATATGATGTAGCGATTATGGCAGATTCTACATCGAGATGGGCAGAGGCACTTCGTGAGATATCGGGAAGGCTTGAAGAGATGCCTGCAGAAGAGGGTTTTCCAGCCTACCTGCCATCCAGACTTGCTCAATTTTATGAAAGAGCAGGCTGCGTGGAGACCTTAAATGGAGAAGAGGCGTCTGTCACCATTATTGGTGCAGTCTCACCGCCAGGTGGAGACTTTTCTGAACCAGTAACGGAGAATACAAAGCGTTTTGTAAGTGCTTTTTTAGCATTAGATAAAAAACTAGCCTATGCAAGACATTATCCTGCTATTAACTACCTGACTAGCTATAGCGCCTATGTTACAATGCTTGAAGAATGGTACAGAGAAAATGTAGCACCAGATATGATGGAATTAAGAGGAAAGATGATACGCCTTTTACAAGAAGAAGAAAAGCTTAATGAGATTGTACAATTGGTTGGTGAAGACGTGCTGCCAAATGATCAGGCACTGGTGTTAGAGATTGCCAGAACGATTAAGAAGGCCTTTTTACAACAAAACGCACTTCATAAAGAAGATACTTACGTAACTTTAAAAAAACAATACAAAATGCTGATAGTTATCAATGCCTTATATGAAAACGCACTAAAATGCGTTAAAATAGGCATTCCGATTTCGACCATAAGAAAAGAAGAAGTTTTTGAAGAGGTTATTAAGATGAAATATGATGTACCCAACGATCAGGTTGAATTGTTAGATGCGTTAAGTGAAAAAATTGTAACAGATTATGAACAGTTAAGGCTCAAATATCAATAATATAAGGAAAGGTAATAATATGAGAAAAGAATACTTAAAGTTAGAAAAAGTAGAAGGACCACTCATTGTCCTTTCCAATATAGAAGATGTAGCCTATGATGAGATGGCTAATATTAAATTAGATAATGGTGAGCTTAGAAAAGGGAAAGTCATTAAAATAGATGGTAGTAATGTAGTTGTTCAAGTATTTGAAGGAACAGCTGGTATATCTACACATAATGTCTCTGTTAAATTTACTGGTGAACCCCTTACATTGCCCTTATCAAAAGAAATATTGGGAAGAACATTTAATGGAATTGGTGAGCCTATGGACGGGGCTTATCAGATTATATCTCAAGACAAATATAATGTGAATGGTCGTCCTATTAACCCTGTGGCACGAAAATACCCAAGAGACTTTATTCAAACAGGGGTTTCGGCAATAGATGCACTCATGACACTCATTCGTGGACAAAAGCTTCCAATCTTTTCTGGAAATGGTATCGCACATAATGAATTAGCGGTACAAATTGTTAAGCAGGCGAAGATAGAGGGTGCTACCAATGACAATTTTGCAGTTGTATTTGGTGCAATGGGAGTAAGACATGATGATGCCAGCTACTTTATGAGGAGTTTTGAAGCAGCAGGGGTACTTGATCATGTGGTCATGTATCTTAATCTGGCAGATGACCCTATTACAGAAAGAATATCCACTCCAAGATGTGCACTTACTGCTGCTGAATATCTGGCCTTTGAACATGATATGCATGTTCTCGTTATTTTGACAGATATGACAAGTTACAGTGAGGCTTTAAGGGAGATTTCATCTACCCGTGGGGAAGTGCCTTCCCGTAAGGGTTATCCAGGATACTTGTACAGCGACCTTTCAACCATTTATGAAAGGGCTGGCATGATAAAAGGAAAAGAGGGTTCTATAACGCTTATCCCTATTTTAACGATGCCAAATGATGATATTACCCATCCTATACCTGACCTTACAGGCTTTATTACAGAGGGGCAAATCGTTTTAAACCGTGAACTTAACCAAAAGGGTATTTATCCCCCGATAGCGATACTCCCTTCTCTGTCTCGTCTTATGAAGGATGGAATAGGTGCTGATTATACAAGAGATGACCATGCAGATTTAGCTAATCAAATTTTTTCCTCTTATTCAAAGGTTCAGGATGTTAGATCCTTGGCTCAGATTATAGGAGAAGATGATTTGGGAGATATTGATAAACTATTTTTGAAGTTTGGACGTGCATTTGAAGAAAAATTTGTGGCACAAAGTAACTTTGAAAATAGAAGTATTGCAGAGACATTAGATTTAGGATGGAAAATATTATCTATATTACCGAAATCAGAGCTTGATCGTCTCAAACCAGAGATGATTGAGAAGTACTATAAAGGTAAAAAGGAGTAAGCATTATGGCAGTACTTGTTGCACCAACTAAATCTAATCTTATTAAAGCCAAAGCATCTTTAGACTTATCTAAAAAGGGATTTGAACTATTAGATAAAAAAAGAAATGTTTTAATTAAAGAAATGATGAACCTTGTGGATAAAGCTAAAGAAATCCAGTCTCATATTTATGAAGTGATTGAAGCTGCTTATGCAGGACTGCAGACGGTCAATATTACGATGGGAATTAAAAATGTGGAGAGTATAGCCCATGGTATGCCTAAAGATGAAGAGTTTGAAATCCTTCTTAAGAGTGTAATGGGAGTAGATATTCCAACTATTAGATATGAAAAGCAAGAAGTGCTTCCAACTTATGGATTTCACAATACAAATCCAGCTATGGATGAGGCGGCTTATAAATTTAGAGAAGTCAAATACATGATGTATGAACTGGCAGAAATAGATAACTCCATATTTAAGTTGGCTAAAGAAATACAAAAAACTCAAAAAAGAACCAATGCACTTCAGCATATTCAAATACCAAAATACAAAGAGCAAGTCAAGTACATTCAGGAAGTATTAGAGGAAAAAGAAAGAGAAGATTTCTTTAGATTAAAGAGAATTAAGGGACGCTCCAATTAA
>JAQSYC010000268.1 GCA_029256345.1 Clostridia bacterium
TTTTCCGCTCCTAAATCTAAAAATAAATCTACAGTTTTTTTATACTCTTCCCATAAGTCTCCCATTTTCAAAAACGGAATGGGTCCAAGATCAGCAAAGACCAAAACTTCCGTGCCCTTTACAGCCTCTTGTGCAATCTTATACCCCTCCGTTATCACTTCCTTGACAAGTGAAAAGTCGCTTTCAAGACTCATGCAATTGGCCCCAAAAGTATTGGTCTTAATCGCTTGACTCCCTGCGCTTATATACTCTTTGTGTATATTTAAGATGGTCTCTCTATCATAAATGTTGGCAAGTTCACATTTCGCCAAAGGGTTTTCACAAATACTTGCATAATACGTACCCATTGCACCGTCAAAAATCAACGGTCTCTCTTTAATGATCATATACGTCCTCCCTATGTCTGAACTATTTTCTCACTTGTATAATATACACATAAGCCTCTTCTTTTCTAGAAATTTCATATTCTTTTAGGACTGTGTACTCTTTTTTATTGCTTACATTTTCTATAACCCATTCTCTATTTCTTGTGTACATCACAATGATTGCTTCATCTTTTAATACCTCTAAGGCCTTTTCAAAAAATTGATGATATAAATATTCAATCTCCCCAGCCGTTTTTCGACCAATCTGAGCAGGCATATTTGTCATGATTTCATCAAATAAATAGTCATGTTTGAAATCAAAAAAATCTCGGTTAATAAAATGAATTACCGTATCATCTATTTTGGCGTTGACTATGGCTTTATCAATGGCTTCCCCAAAAGTATCCAGCCCATACATTGGCCTTGCCGGAACCAACTTGTTGCGTTCTATCAGCATGGTTCCAACGCCGCAAAATGGATCTAAGACTTGCCCTCCGTCCTTTAAGTATTCTTTTGAAAGGGCTGCAACAAGGGCAGCATTAACCGGGGTTATACTTGCTGCAACAGCACCTTTTCTATATTTAAATCTTTCATCCTCTATGGTATAGAGCTTAATTAATACATTAAACAGCCCTTCTTTATTTTCAATCAATCTTATTTCGAGTTCATAATTGGATGTTGAATTGATAAGCGCTCTTTCTGATAATCTTTCAATTTCAGAGCCTAGCTTTTTAGCGAAGGTGCTCTTTTTATCCAGTGGCATCTTGCTTTTTATTTCTATTCTGAAGTAATAGGGCAAATTTCCTTCGTGCCTCTTATTTAAGAAATCCAAGACGCCGCCTTCACAAAGCGTAGCAGCGGCAGATTTTGGATTATCTTCTACCACGCCTGCATTTTTTAAATGAAAAAGCATTTCTGAGTAAGTTCTAATAGACATGATTTCTCTTAAATCTCTTGTTTTAACCACTACACCCGCATTAAATACCTTTGCCTGACCGTGCTTGATTTGGCTTAATGTAACTTCTTTATGATCTCTGTTAGTCAGCAAAATCAAATCAGAAAGCTGATCATACCCACAGAATTGATGCATCTTAGGTTTTTCTACCTTAAGCAGCATATCGGTTAAGATTCTTATCTCCTCATCAATATGTTTAATACTTGTCTCTTCAAACACCTGACTTGTTAAAAAGGCTAATCTCTCCTTGAATACCTGTAATAATCCATGGTAATCAAACTGACGGATTGCTGTCAGATAGTCACTTTTTACAAATAATTTATCTTCCTTTTGATAAGCTGCGTATAATGGAGCCATGAACTCTGGTACAGCTAATTCTCCCATTATTAACGCAATATTTTTGCGTATTTTGGCATCATCATCTTCTAAAAGTTTATAAAGCAAGGTATAATCCCCCCCCAACTGATAGAGAAATACCTTTTTATTTGCCCCTTCTTTCAGTTCCTTCCTTAAAGCTATCAGATGTTTTCTTACTTCTTGCTCCTGTACTATATTTTGATAGATATCTCTAATCATTAGTTCTCCTTATATGTGTATCAACTTATTTTAAAATTGCATTTTTCATTTAATCTGTTGGACTCTTCCTACAACACCTGTCTCTAACATCACTTTAATACCGCGATGATGTTCTGGTGAGTTCGTAAGAATCTTCTTTACGATACCTTCAGTAAGCTTACCGCTTTTTTGATCCTGTTTTTGAACAACCATGACAGTTGCTCCTATTTTAATGTTACTTCTCTTAGCTGCATCCATTACTTTTTCCTTTCAAATCATTTATAGGCTTTGGTCTTATTATAGAACAATTTAATCTCAAAGTATACTTTTTCACGATTAGGCAAATAAAAAAGCCCCCAGTCATTAGAGCTAGAGGCTAACAGTGTATCTTATTAAACTGCTTTATTTAAGTCATTCATCAACTGATCTACATCAATGCCATGAGCCAAAGCTCCCTGCTCAACATTTTCAAACCTTGCAGCCATACAGCCAAAACAATGCATGCCATACTTTAAAAAGACTTCAACTGTTTTAGGGAATTCTTCAATAATATCTGTTATGGATTTGTCTCTTGTTATCATCTTTTTCACCTCCTTTTATAATATGCTTATTTTCTGTACAAGCCTGCTCCCCATTTCAAATGCTTTTTGGCAATCTTTCGGAAAAACTTCTTGGTGCCTTTTCTGTTTTTCCCGCTCATCAAATGCAGTGACTTCATACTTGGCGTAATCATCAAACTGATAGGTATCTGTCGCAGTTAAGTATTCAGCTGTACCAAAAATACGCCCCATGGTCATCTCTGTACTTTTAAAGAGTTGGTCATATCCTACATCTATCATACGACTCTCTCCAACGTTCATGGTGTAGATAAAACCTGTGGCTATTTTTCTATTGAAGAGTGTAGAATAATTTGCATCATATACCAAGTATGGAAACATCAGACGCTCCAAAAAGGATCTTACTTCTCCCGTCACTGCCCCAAAATAAATAGGGGAACCTATAAGAATAACATCCGCCTGCTCTGCTTTTTCCAAAAACGGTTTAAGATCATCTTTTACTGCACATCTGCCATAACTTTTTCCGCCTTTCAATTTACAGGCAAAGCAGCTGATACAACCTTTGTAGTTATAATCATACAAATGAATAAGTTCTGTTTCAGCACCTTGAGATGCTGCGCCCTCCAGTGCCTGACTAAGCAGTATTGCTGTATTCCATTTTCTTCTGGGACTTCCATTAAAAGCAATAACTTTCATCATATCTCCTCCACCTCTTGAGATTTTATGGCTTTATAGGATCATCTTATATAATTTACAACCTCTAAATTTCTTTTAGGTGC